>DLTN01000116.1:0-123 GCA_002500925.1 Gemmatimonadales bacterium UBA7835
GCCCTCCATGCGACGACGACGTCCCCTCGCACCAGTGAATTCCGGCGGGGCGCTGGTTGGGTCGCGAGGTTCTTCATCCTCCTCTTCATCTGTCGGTTCATCGTCCTCATCATCCTCATCCTC
>DLTN01000116.1:445-41832 GCA_002500925.1 Gemmatimonadales bacterium UBA7835
TCGTCATCGTCATCTGAGGAGGCTCGGACAGGCAAGTCCGCCATAATGGACGCGCCGCTGGTCGGCTCACCTTCATTGATGATCAGCAGATAGCGCAGAACTTCACCATCGAGTTTCAGTAGACGCTCGAACTCCGGTAACGCTTCCGCGGCCGCAGTGAAATGAGCGACCACGTAGTAGCCGACGGATGCTTTTTGAACAGGGTAGGCTAGCTGTCGGGGACCCCAATGATCGACAGCTGAGACTTCGCCACCCCCCACGGTAGCAAGCTCGTGAAACTTCTCGAGCTTGGTGCTCGCGGCAGCCTCATCAAGGGCCGCGTCGAGAATGTACACCACTTCGTATAGCCGCATCTTCAGTCCCCTCGGTCCGTGAGATTATAAACGGGCCCCATCTGTTCGAAACCTCGTCAGCGGCGAAGATTCCCAAATGGAGCGGGATAATTTTTTGAGCTCCGCAGATTGCCGAGCGTCCGCGAAACTAGCGGAAGCAGCTCGCCCACGGAAGCGGTGTGGAGCCACGGAGCCAACTGCACGTTGCCCGTATACGAAACCGAAACTCGAGCAAGTATCCATTAGCCACAGTCACAGCCAACAAAACGCTCCTAGACCGTTAGGGATTGCTGCACTGCAGAAATCAAATGCGGGTAACGCTCAAAACCCCAGCGCGCCTCTTCGACGTTTATACGTTCGCGATTCGTGTGGGCGAACCGTTCTTCACCGGGAGCAAAGCCGACAGTCGGGATACCATGAACTCCACGCGACCAACCACCATCTGTTGCAAACTGCCAAGGACGAATCGTCGCAGCTCCGTCTCCTTGACGTCGACCCACTGCCTCTGCGGCCGCTAGGATCATCGGATCGTTTGCATCCATCATAAATCCCGGTGTCAACAGGCTCCGCTCCTCAACCAGCCCCGTGTAAGTTCTCTGTCTCTCGGTCGCCATTCGAACATCCAAAGACAACCCATCCGGTACCTCAGGGATCCGAGATGATACAGCCTCTCGAACGAGAGACATAAGTGACTCATCGTCACTACCTGGAAGGATTCGCCAATCAATGGTTACCACTGCCGAGTCCGGTATGACATTCCGGCTCTCAGGAAGCACGTCAATCATCGTGGCGATCAAACTTGATGCTCCCAACAATGGATCTGATGGTTGATTCTCAGCTAGGTCACGAATACCCGCCAGCACATCTCCGACAAGATCAAGTGCGTTGTGGGCGCGTCCAGGGACACTGGCGTGCCCCGCCAATCCTGTAACTGAGACCTCTACCTCTGCTCGCCCTCGGTGACCAATACAGACATCTCCGTGTGTCGCCTCACCTATAACGACGACGCCCGGCGCCACTGAACCGGATTCGAGCAGGTATTTCATACCCAAACCACCCCGTTCTTCCAGCACGGTGTGCGCAACAATGACGTCACCCGGGGCTTCGCCGATCATAGAAGCGGCGGCATAAGTCTGAAGCGCTAGAGGCCCCTTAATGTCCATCGCACCGCGACCATGCAGGAATCCATCCCTGACCTCGCCAGAGAACGGAGGAACCTCCCACTCATCGTGATCCCCTTCAGCGACAACATCCATATGACAATTGAGAAGTGCCGCTGGGGCATCTCCGCGACCACGGGCCACACCAATAACATTTCCAGCGTTATCCACCCGAATGTCCTCGAGCCCTAGTGCATCCATCTCGGCCTTAACGCGACCGGCGACCTCTCCTTCCTCCCCGGGCAAGCCCGGAATCCGAATCAGGTCGGAAGCAAAGGCTAATGCGTTCTCGAAACTCGCGTCCTTTGACATTGATCAACTCCCACAGCATTCGTTGAATCTTAGCGCACAGGCGGGTGGTCAACCGATTCGGCCAACCACCCGCTCACGATCTCCTGCACTTGCCGCGCCTTTTTAGACGCTCTGATCTCCTCTGATCAAGCAATAAACCATGGAGCCAGAACAAGCGATACGACACTCATCAGCTTGATGAGAATGTTGAGTGATGGCCCCGAGGTGTCCTTGAACGGATCACCCACAGTATCACCGACGACGGCAGCCTTGTGAGGGTCCGATCCCTTTCCCCCATAAGCGCCACCCTCGATATACTTCTTGGCGTTGTCCCAAGCACCACCAGCATTCGCCATAAACAGAGCCATCAGCACACCCGTTACCGTGGCACCAGCCAACAACCCACCGAGTGCTTCCACACCCAGTACTTTTCCAACGAACACAGGTGCAAGAACCGCCGTTACACCCGGCAACACCATCTCACGCAGGGCCGCCTGTGTAGATATATCTACACACCGGGCTGAATCTGGCTTGACAGTCCCCTCCATGATTCCTGGATTCTCCCGGAACTGCCTACGAACTTCGTCCACCATTCCCTGAGCGGCACGACCAACGGCCGTCATCGTGAGTGCCGCGACGAAGAACGGGAGCGTGCCACCAAGAAGGAGCCCTATCACCACCATAGGATTCATGATGTTGATGGTTTCGAGATTCGTTGCAGCCGCGTACGCGGAAAATAGTGCCAAAGCAGTCAGCGCCGCCGAGCCAATCGCGAAACCCTTCCCGATCGCAGCCGTCGTGTTCCCGATCGCGTCAAGTGAGTCCGTAATAGCGCGCGTTTCAGGCCCCAAGCCAGCCATCTCGCTTATACCACCCGCATTGTCGGCGATCGGGCCATACGCATCGACGGACATTGTCACGCCAACGGTGGCAAGCATGCCCACCGCCGCTATGCCAATACCGTAGAGGCCCGCGAAGCTGAATGCTACCGCAATCGCGCCACAGATCAGGATCACCGGGATCGCCGTCGATTCCATCCCGACCGCTAAACCCGTGATTATGTTGGTCGCCGAGCCCGTCTGGCTTGATTCCGCTATCCTATCCACCGGTTTCGCGGACGTGTAGTACTGCGTGACAGACCCTATCAAAATGCCCGCCAGCGTGCCCGCTAGAATCGCGATCCAAGGACCATTAACTGGGTAGCTCTCACCCGAGAAGTTGATCCCCATGCTCGTAACCACCGGGTACATGAGCACTAAGAAGAGGACACCAGCGATCCATGTGGTTCCGTGCAAAGCGTGCGAAGGGTCTCGCTTCTCAAGTACTTTCATGAAGGCGATGCCGACCAACGATGCGATCAACCCCACCATCGCAGTCGTGAGGGGTAATGCAATTGCCTCTGCCCTCGACCCAGCTAACATCGGAGCCGAGGCCCCGATCGCGATCGTCGCAACCATAGAGCCGACGTAGGACTCAAAAATATCAGCTCCCATGCCGGCAACATCACCTACGTTGTCACCTACATTGTCTGCGATTGTCGCGGGATTTCGTGGATCATCCTCGGGAATCCCCGCTTCAACCTTACCCACGAGATCTGCGCCAACATCAGCGGCCTTTGTGTAAATCCCGCCACCTACTCGGGCGAAAAGCGCAATCGTCGATGCACCCATCGCAAAGCCCGAGACTAGCTGGGCGTATGCCTCATAGTCCGAAGCGCTTGCAGCGCTGGCTCCAAAAAGAAAGTACAGGACACCCAGGCCAACCATTCCGAGCGCAGCAACAGCCAATCCCATGACCGCCCCTCCAAAGAAGGCGATTCGAAGCGCCTTACCCTGCCCTTCGCTATTAGCTGCAGCCGAAGTGCGAGTGTTTGAGCGGGTTGCGGCCTTCATCCCAGCGAAGCCAGCCGCGACCGAACTTAGCGAACCAAAGACGTAAGCCACGGCTGAGTCCGGTCCGATTGCCCAGCCTAGGAGCCCCGCCACAATGACTACAAAGGCTGCGAGTACAGTATACTCGCGGCGAAGGAATGCCATGGCTCCATCGTGGATCTGCTGACCGAGATCAATCATGACCTCGCTACCCTGATCCTGACGAGTCACATACGCATAAATACCTGCGGCGATTGCCAGACCTGCCACACCAAGTGCCCAAGCGTATCCGGTAAAGTCGACGAAATTCATTGAATCTTTTGTCCCCTGTATCGTCGTTAAATGATCTGTTTTCGAGTCAACGATTGAAGCGATTCATCACCGCTCCTACACCTTCTTCCAACCACATCCCAACTGCATCAGACAACTCTGGGAGCAGTTCGATCACTGCATCCTCTTCTTCTACCGCCATGGGACTTAGAACCCAGTTCGACATGTCATGTCCTTCTGGCTTCACTCCCACCCCTACCCTCAGCCGAGCGTACCCATTCGACCCAAGAGCACTCGACACGGATTTCAACCCGTTATGGCCACCCTCACCACCTTCCGGACGGAACCGGATACGGCCCACGTCAAGCGCCGCGTCATCGACCACAACAAGGAGGTCCTCTGTCACCTGAAAGTCTTCTAAACCTTTTACCGACGTTAAAGCCGAACCACTCCGGTTCATATATTTAGTCGGTTTTAAAAGCTGAACTTCGATGTCACCAACTTCGCCTTTACTGACAAGTACATTTTCTTCCGGATGGAAGGGTCCAAACTCCCAGTCGTATGCCAGCCGATCTACTACCCACCATCCGACATTGTGCCGGGTTTGATCGTACTCCGCACCGGGATTTCCAAGCCCTAGTACAATTTTCATTCTAGAACCCACTCAACAGAGCGTTTAGCCTTCTGAGTCGTCCGCTTCGGCGTCTGGAGCAGTCTCACCCTCGGCTGCGCCCTCTTCCTCATCGGCCTCCTCTTCTACAACCTCCTCTTCCGCCTTAGGTGCTGCCACAGAGCAGATCGTTCTCTCCTGAGAAATAGTCACCTCGATATCCTCATCGAACGAAACGTCAGAAACGTGAAGCACGTCACCGACCTCCATTCCACTGACGTCCACTTCTATTACCTCAGGTATCTTCGATGGGATACAGCGGATCGGGATCTCATGGATAATTTGCTCTAGAGAGCCACCCTCAACTCGCACACCTTCCGGCGTCCCCACTAGGTTAATCGGAATCTCTACGTCTACCGCTACACCCTTCTGAATGCGGAGAAAATCCACGTGCAAAATGTTTGCTTTCCACGGATGAGTCTGGATTTCTCGAACCAGAGTCTGCACCGATCCTTTTTCCCCTTCAACTTCAAGATCGACGATAGTGTTTTCCACTGAGATTCTTCGAAACAGGTAGTCCGCCTCTTGCGTATCGAGAGCGAGGTGGACGGGTGCTTCATCCCCGCCATATACAACAGCCGGAGTTTGGCCAGCCTGTCGCATCTTGCGAACTACGCTTTTCCCAGCCCCGTCCCGGCGTAATGCCTTCAGTGTCGTGTCAGTCATGTCTGATTCCTCTGATTATCGGCCCCTAGGCGATCCCAGGGCCCTTTCCCTCAGTCTTCAGGAAGCAGCTCAAAGAGCTGGCTTACCGATTCACTCGAGTGTACGTGGTCGATCGCCTTAGCGAGAAGATCCCCGACCGAAAGAATCTTTAGATTATCGAACCGCTTGTCCTCCGGTATATAAATGGTGTTCGTGACCACCATTTCTTCCAGCGGAGCGTCAGTCAGCCGTTCAACTGCAGGGCCGGAAAGTAACGCATGCGTTGCCGCCGCATAAACCGCCTTGGCTCCTCTTTCCTTCAGGGCCACTACAGCGTTAGACAACGTACCTCCGGTATCAATCATGTCGTCTACAAGAAGACAATTCATGCCCTCCACGTCACCCACTACATTGAGCACCTCCGACATATTCGCGCTTGGCCTTCTCTTGTCGATTATGGCGAAGCTCGCACCAAGGCGCTTACCAAAACCGCGAGCCATCTTCGCCGAACCCACATCCGGGGCCACCACAACGAGATCTTCCAATTTCTTGTCACGGAAGTACTTGGTAAAAACAGGTGCGGCATACAGGTGGTCCACGGGAATGTCAAAGAAACCCTGGATCTGGTGCTGGTGAAAGTCTATCGACACCACTCGATCAGCGCCGGCCGCCACAATGAGGTTGGCGACAAGCTTGGCTCCTATCGCTACACGGGGCTGATCTTTGCGGTCCTGTCTTCCGTATCCAAAATACGGAATGACGGCCGTGACTCGAGCTGCACTGGCTCGGCGAGCCGCGTCAGCCAGTAACAGGAGCTCCATGATAGTATCGGCCGGAGCGTTCGTGGACTGGATAATAAACACATCTCGACCTCGCGCGTTTCGATCGATCCGCGCGAAAATCTCGCCGTCTGCGAACTGTTGGATGGTGGCGCCATCAGGCGACTCGCCAATGATGTCCCCGATCTCGGAAGCAAGTGGACGGTTCGCCCGGCCTGCGAGAAGGAGGAACGGTCCCCGTCTGTACGTGTCGTCCATGAGGGCTTCGATTTTGTGGCGGTCGAAAGAACAGCCCGGAAAGCTAGGAAGCCCGAGTCAGAGGGTCAACGCGTTCCTGTCACTTGGAAGACAGCTGTCGACTCCGCGTCCGATCTGCCCACTGTGCTGAGAACAAGACGAATCTCATACCTCCCATTATCTAGGGAGGGGAGATTGAGAGACAGAAAGTGAAATTCATGCCCGGGGACCGCTGGTGCAGCCTCATCCCAAGAGAGTTCAAGCGGTCTCGGTCTACTGGCAAGACCTAAAAATTGACCGATCCTCCTGAAAACACTTTGGTCAATACGTTCCACCGAGATGCGGAAACGAAGAGTCTCTGGACGGAAACCGAGTCCCGACACCTCCCAACCAATCGCAATCGGTTCACCAGCAAGTATACGGGCTTGAGGAAGAGCATGTGGCACAGCCTGCTCTAGTCGCTTCGCCGAAGCAGCGGAAGGAGCGAGCAGAAGCAAATCTGACAGCGTAGCTATGTCCTCTAACGTTCGGCGCTCAGCCATCCTAATCCTCATTCGCCCAGCCCGGCGGCGCTCGGGAGCCCAACTCTCAGCTGATACTACTAGAGGGCCTGTTCGAGCCTCAACCATAAGCGCCCCATCGGTTCCACCGAGTTTCTGACTCTGGTCAAGCAGTTCTCCATCTGGAGACAGGAGAAAGAGACCAATTCGGTCTGGCTCATCTGAGTATGGCCCGGTTTCCATCCACGGAAGTGGGTGCTCATGCCCGGAGTGAAATGTGGTGTCCTCAGGAAGGAAGTGCGAAGCAACAACGGCTGTCTCAAGCCCTCTAGGGAAGACCGCCAACTGTCCCTCCATTGGCAGAAACACAGGAGCATACGCCGGTGCATAGAGGCTTCTAGGCGATTTCCGATCAGCTCTCATATCCTCCACAGTGACCCCATCAGTATCTTTCAGAGCTTCAGCCGGGGGCATGAAGTCACGTCCTTCGGGATGCATATGACCTACTGCATCCGCATTGGATGCGGAGTTACTTCCTAGTCGTCGCTCCCACCCCATCTCCCAACCATTTCTGATTGTCAGCTGACTAAGGTCACTGCCCCACCCGAGGAGAAAAGGATTTCGGGCTGTAGCTCGCATTTGTGAAGCCGTCCATCGCGCGTAATGCTCTGTGAGGCGATCATTTCCCGGTGCTAGATAAAGGGGATCAGCCAGCATCCAGAAGCGCTTCAGGAGAGTTGACGCAGTCCCCGGCTCGGTCTGCGTGTCGTGGAGAAGATCTCGAGTCTTGGAATCGACCGGCCAACGAGGGACGCGCCACTGCTCAGCTTGGTCTGGATCCATCCTAGCAAGTGCCTCTTCGAAAGCACCCAGGGCATTTCTATAGTCTCCCGCATTATGAAGGGCGAAGCCTCTCAGTGCACTGCACCACCAGGGCTGAGCTCGGCCACAAGTCACTGCTGCCATCAACGCCTCGCCGAGGTCGCCGGCCTCTACCCGGTACCAGACACGCTGCCCAAGAATCCAGTCGCTAGACGGAACGAGCTTTTGCGTCGAGTCCAGATACTGGAGAAGCCGCCGCCGCATTCGGACAATTTCTTCATGCTCAACGTCCGGATACCATTCTCCCTCAGAGTATGTGGTACAGATGCGACCAATGACCTCGTCGCAATCTCCACCGAACCCATCGTAATTGACTGGCAGATAACCAATCCGCTGCCGCTCAAAGTTCGCCTGAGCTTTCCGTGCTGAAGAGGTAACCGCGACCATATCCATGGTGTCTGCTAGGCTCTGAGCGGCTGACATAGCCGGTTCGCATACAGCGGCAGGCGCTGGGCAACTCTGAAGCCATGCAAGTAGAACCAGAACGGATCCCATAATCCCCTAAAAGCTCTAGGAGGTACCAGCGACAGCTAACAGGAAAAATTGGCCCGGGTGGATTCGAACCACCATTACCGCTTCCAAAGAGCGGGGTCTTGCCATTAGACGACGGGCCAGTGACCCAATGCTACCAGAACGGTCGATCTCAGTTCAACCCCTGTCAGCCTCACTAACTCTTGATCTAGATCAATTCTACCCCCGGCATGTGATCAAGCGTAACACCCGACAACACAGGCCAGCCAAGTAAGTCTGTGAGTTCAGAGCATATCATATCAATCTTCGGAAGCCCAACGGCATCATCGAAGAGCGCGAATGACGCCGAGCCACTTCCCGACAACATGGCAACGCGCGCACCGGCCCCAGCGAGCCCTGACAGTGAATCCTCGACCGACTCGTGAAGAGCAGACACGATCGACTGAAAATCATTAACCCCCTCTCCATCGAGTAAGTCTTCCCACGTCACATCCGTCCCTATCGCGGGAAGAGCTAGCGACTCTGATTGATCGCGCGACCCGGCCAGGGCGCGATAAGCGTCTTTCGTTGACACATGCACCGGGGGAAGAGCGACCGCTATGGGCCTCTTAGGCAGGGGACCAATCTGCTCAATGCAGTCACCCCTACCTGTGCCGATCGCCGTTGTCGAGTCCCCAAGAAAGAACGCAACGTCGGAACCAATCCCACTCGCAATATCATTGAGCATGTTCTTGTCGGTAAAGGACGTGAGTTTCGCCAAGCACCGGATGACAGCTGCTGCGTCCGAAGATCCTCCACCGAGTCCCGCTCCAGCCGGAATCAATTTTTTAAGATGGATTTCGACTTGTCCGGCTTTACCTGTTTGTTCCATGAACGCAGCGGCTGCCCGCCACGCAAGATTCTCATCATCAGGCCCAAGGTCTGGTCCGTCTAACGACATATAAATCATAGGCTTAACCAGTTTCGTTCCATCAATGCATCGACGAAACTTCACCTCGACTTCGTCGAAGATAGAGATAGCCTGAAAGATCGTTATGAGCTCGTGGAACCCGTCATCCCTTCGGGAGCCAACCAAAAGAGTAAGGTTGAGCTTGGCTGGTGCCCTCGTCCAAGCAACACGATCTAGCTCATCCATACATGAGGCGCGGGGAGAAGACTTTGTCATGCGTCAACTCTCGCCCCCTGCACCTGCTCTTGCGCCGACCCGATATCTCCTAGAGAAAATCCCAGCTTCCATGTATACCAAAGACCAATCGAAGTGATCGGGATCCAACCACCGAAATGGTAAGCGAACGCGAATGCTAGCGATTGTGCCTCCGCCACACCGTAAACGGTAGTTAGCGCAAAATTTGCTGACGCATGGAACGTTCCGAAAAAACCCGGCGCTGAGGGGAGTGCGACCCCGAATCCTACTACAGCCTCCGTGAACATCGCCGAAAACCAACCGGTATCGATGTCAAACGCAAGCATACCCAACCAAAATGAAAGACCGTGCCACATCCAGAAGAAAAGCGACCAGGAGAACCCGATTGCGAGGAGCCGAGGATCACGCATGATAGCCATCGACTCTAGCAGTCCCTCTAGAAGCTGAACCGCTCGGAGGCTCCATACTTCAGGAAGCACTCGGAAAGCTATCCGAGCACTCGCCAGGAACTGGCTTGGAAGAGTCGCCATCAGAACAAGTACGATGAGCACGCCCAGAACGAGTGCTACAGCCCCTTGGAAGATCGCGAGTCCTCCGCCCTCAAACGCTGCGGTAACGTCGGGGAATGAAGGAGTGAATACTGGGATCACCAAGAAAAGAAGTAGAATAACGCCGTCCATGAAGCGCTCGACCACTAGACTGCCAAATGCAGCTGTTATGCTGACGGGTTCCAAACGGCTCAGTGCATAGGGCCTAGCGAACTCCCCTATTCGTGCAGGCAAAATATTATTCGCCATGAAGCCAATAGACACACTGGCAAAACGGGACTGCATTCGACTCTCAGGAAGCACCGGAAGGAGGAGGACCCTCCAGCGTACTGCCCTAATAACGAAGCCAAAAGTTGCTACTAAAATCGATGCGGAAAGCAGCAGCATATCACCCGTTGCGATGTTCGCGAGTACGTCCGCGAAGTCGACGTCTTTCATAACAAACCACAAGAGGAAAACGGTTAGAAAGATGCCAACGGCCGCCTTGCCTAGGTGTTTCACGAAGTACGAGCTCTCCGGATCAGATCCGACATCTCACGCACTGCCCTCTCAATACCGACAAGCACAGCACGCGAGATTATAGAGTGCCCAATATTTAGCTCTTCGAGTTCCGAGATAGCAGCCACCTCAGTCACGTTATCATACGTCAGACCATGACCCGCATGCACTGCAAGGCCTAAGGAACGAGCGAGAGTCGCTGCTTTCGCGAGCCGCCTAAGCTGCTGCATTCTTTCTGAACTACTTGCATTTGCATACTCACCCGTATGCAACTCTATGGCTTCGACACCGAGATCCGCAGACACCCGAATCACATCAGGGTCAGGGTCAACAAAAAGCGAGGTTCGAATCCCCTCTTGCTTCAGATGTCTCGTCGCGTCAGCTACCGATCTGAACGCTTCATTCGTGCATAATGCTATGCCGCCCTCTGTTGTAACCTCTTCGCGCTTCTCCGGCACAATCGTCACCTGAGCGGGTCGCCACGCACATGCCAATGTCAGCATCTCCTCCACTGCGGCAACTTCCAGGTTTACCGGCGTTGTAGCCATGTTCATCAGGAGATCGACATCTCGATCCTGTATGTGGCGCCGGTCCTCGCGCAGATGAACTGTTATCCCATCTGCTCCAGCCTGCTCCGTCATCAGGGCTGCGCGCACCGGGTCAGGCTCGTCAGTCATCCTAGCCTGCCTGACAGTCGCAACGTGGTCGACGTTCACATATAATCGCATATCAATGTCCAGTTTCACCGATCGCCACCGAAGAAGTGACGGCTGAAATACTTGTTGAAATTCCTATACACGTCGAGATCCAATTTTAGTCCCACTAGGGTTACGCTTACGCGACCTCTACGATCTTAACTCCGTCTCGTGTGGTGAGCTTACCGAGAACACGATGCGGCAAACGCGCAGTCAGATGCACATCCAGTGCCTGATCCGATCGCCCAACGACCTCACCCTCTCTGTATACGGTGGCGATTGCTTCACCATCGACGACCGGGATGCTGATGACAACGCTCGTCAAGCGTTGTCGCATCCGTGCCCTCAGCGTCTCCTTCAATGATTCGAGGGACTCCAATTCATGAGCGCTCACGAATACCGCTGGTGTTGGCTCTAGGGCGCGGATACGGCTCTCTAGCGCTTCGCGCTCGGCGCTGCCCAGCCGATCGATCTTGTTGAACACCAAGATCTCATCTCGATCATTGAACGAGAGTTCTCCGAGCACGTCGAGGGCGACTCCTCTCTGTTCTCCCCAATCAGGACTTGAAGAGTCAACGACGTGAAGTAAAAGGTCCGCCTCACCTGCCTCTTCTAAGGTAGACCGAAACGACGCTACCAAATGATGTGGCAGTTTCCTGATGAAGCCGACGGTATCGGTCATGAGTGTGTGGTAGCCTCCTCCTAGTTCAACGTTTCGAGTCGCGGAGTCAAGCGTAGCGAACAAGCGGTCTTCAACAAAAAGATCTGCACCAGATAGTGCTCGCAGAAGAGAAGACTTTCCGACATTGGTGTAGCCCACAAGCGCCACTCGGAATAGACCCTCACGAGACTTGCGTTGAATCGCCCTCGCCTTCGTCACCCCGCGCAGCTTGCGCTTCAGGTCACCGATGCGCGCACCAATGAGCCTTCTATCAGTCTCAAGTTGGGTCTCTCCCGGGCCGCGAAGGCCGATCCCTCCACGAATTCGCGACAGGTGGTTCCACATCCGGCTCAGACGTGGCAAAAGATACTCTAGCTGAGCAAGCTCTACCTGCATTCGCGCCTCGCTCGACCGCGCGCGCGTAGCGAATATATCAAGAATCAATTCAGAGCGATCCATCACCCGGACTTTGATGAGCTCTTCGAGGTTCTTACCCTGCGCGGGGCTAAGTTCTTCGTCGAAGATGACCAAGTTAGCGGATCGCTCCAGCACCATTTCACTCAGAAACTCGGCCTTGCCTTCACCCAAATAATATCGTGGGTGAGGGGCATCTAATCTTTGCACTAGCGATCCGACAACCTCTCCACCGGCAGTGTCGGTGAGCCGAGTCAATTCGTGAAGATGTTCATCTGTGACGTCCCGCGCCTCGTACCGACTCGGCACTCCGACGAGAATCGCCCTGTCGACTGGCGTCCGCAGATCAATGAGTTGCGTAGGTATCCGATCACCTTTGCCCCTAGCATAGGAGCCTTAGAAAGGGGCCCACCTAAGAATATCGAACTTCAAGCCCTCCACACAGACCCGTATCAGCGCTTTTTTCGTCGCTCAGCCCACCATCTCAACCGTTCCGCGATGGTTTTCTCGAAGCCAAAAGCGCTAGGCTTGTAGAAGCACTCCCCCTTAACCTGGTCAGGCAGATAGGTCTGATCCGAGACCCCGTTCTCTTCCTCCGGGTCATATCGATAACCCTTCCCGTAACCAAGGTCCTTCATGAGAGTTGTCGGTGCATTCCTGATGTGAAGAGGGACCTTTTCCCCAGGGGTTTCTCTAGCTCGAGCATACACCGCCTTCCACGCTTTGTAGGTACGGTTCGATTTTGGCGCAGTGGCCAAGTAAATGACCACCTGGGCCAAGGCGAGCTCTCCCTCTGGAGAACCAAGAAATTGATACGAATCCCGAGCCGCAATGACATGGCCAATGGCCGCTGGGTCCGCGAGTCCGACATCCTCGGTCGCCATCCGGGCTAACCTTCGAGCGATATATAGAGGGTCTTCACCTCCATCCAACATTCGCGCTAGCCAGTAAAGAGCCGCATCAGGGTCCGACCCACGCACTGATTTGTGAAGAGCAGAAATTAGGTTGAAGTGCTCTTCTCCGGCTTTGTCATATGAGGCAAAGCGATGTTGTAATGCTTCTCTAGCAAGGTCAATACTGATTGCTCCACCATAACCAGCTAGATAGGCGCTGGCCTGAAGAACACCCAGAGCTCGGCGAGCGTCTCCGTCAGCCGCCTCAGCGATAAAAGTCAGGGCCTCATCATCCACGGTCAAAGCTAAATCCAGGAGCCCTCTCTCGTCTTTGATCGCCTGCTCAAGAATCAATTGAACTTCTTTGGCCGACAGAGGCTTAAGGACGTAGACGGGAGCGCGGGAAAGCAGTGGGCGCACTATCTCAAACGAGGGGTTTTCTGTTGTGGCTCCTATCAGAATCACTGTGCCCGCCTCAACATGAGGAAGGAAAGCATCCTGTTGAGCCTTGTTAAACCGGTGGATCTCATCGCAGAATAAAATCGTGTGACGCCCGGTCGCCTTTAGTCGGCTTCCAGCTTCAGCGATAATCTCACGAACTCTCGCCACACCGTCTGTTGCGGCACTAAACGGAACGAACATACTCGTGGATCTCTCCGCGATTAGCCGGGCTAAAGTGGTCTTTCCACTGCCCGGCGGACCCCACAGAATCATGCTCGCGACTTTACCGTCTTGTAGCATCGCTTGGATCGTCTTTCCCGCTCCAAGAAGGTGCTCTTGACCCCGGAACTCATCAAGCGTCCGCGGACGCATGCGCGCGGCAAGAGGAGCATCAGAGTTTGCAGAGCCTTCTTCTATCTTCACTTCAGACGTTTCATGCTCTCCTGTACCAGGCTTTCTGAACTCATCCGAAAACAGGTCCATATGGCTCACAAGCTGTCGGCCTCTCCGTCGATTTTTACCGACCGCCGTTGCAAGATCTTCTCAACCTCATGAGCTAGAATGGCCTTCTGGTTTCTCTGAGGTTCTTCCAACACGTGCTCCAGCAACTCATTTAGTATTTCACCGAAGACTGGCCCTGGCTTGAGGCCCATCTTCTTCAAATCTCCACCATCGATTGCGAGGTCATCGACCTTTAACGGCGGTGAAGTCCTCAATTCCGCACGCAGCCTGCTCCACGAATCAACCACCATCCTCAGATTTTTACTGCCACGCCCGGATCGGGCTGACGCAATCTCGATTCGACTTAATCCACGCATAACCGTCCTGCCGTGCCGGCTTAGCCAGCGCCGAAGCAATGTAGGATCCAAATCAGCAGATGGCAGGTCGGTTGCGGACGCTAGTCTCGCTACAGCGTCCGTGTCGGCGTTTGACAGCCTTAACCGGACAAGGAGTCCGACGGCATCGGACTCCACGACCGGGCGCAATAAAGCCGCCAGACGAAGCTTTGGGCGCCCAACGGGGAGTGCATTCACCACAGATATAGCGTCATCCCACAAACCCTCACGGAGGGCTCCTATTTCAGGATAAAGAACCTCAATCACCCCTGCCTCTCGGTACAGTGATAACGCTCGCCAAGGACTCGGATCTATCGACAGCACCTTGATTAGTTCGTCACGAATCCTCTCGGGTGAAAGAGTTTGAAGCCGATAGGCCAACCCAACCAGTGACCTCCACGTCACATCTTCAATCTTTAGGTCGAACCTTCCAGCGAAGCGAAGCGCTCTGAGAATTCGCAGATAATCTTCCTTGAAGCGCTGATCGGCGTCACCTACCGTTCGAAGTCTGCCCGCGCTCAGATCTTCTTCGCCACCGAATGGATCGTAGAACTCGTCTCTGAGCGGATGCCATGCGACCGCATTAATCGTGAAGTCACGTCGCGAAAGATCATCTTCAATGCGTTCAGCAAACTCTACCAAAGCGTGGCGACCGTCGGTCTGTACGTCCCGCCGAAAGGTAGTCAACTCATACATGACACCGTCTCGCGCCAAAACTCCCACGGTTCCATGATCAATACCAACAGGGACAGTCCGGCTGAATATCCTCCTCACCTGCTTGGGAGTGGCCTTCGTGGCAAGATCCCAGTCGACTGAAGTTCGGCCCATGAGGGCGTCGCGCACCGCTCCCCCTACCGCCCAAGTTTCATAGCCGGCCTCCTCTAGCGTTCGCACGATCCACCGGACCGCACCCGGCGCGATCGGACGAACAGTACTCATCCGGGGAGCACCGCTCCACCATTAATGTTGATCACTTCACCGGTAATGTGTCGAGCTAACTCGGAGCACAAGAATACAATCGGCCCTGCCACATCCTTAGCCGTAGCAATCCGACCAATTGGTATCGATCGTGTGATCCGTTCACGCTCGCCCGAGACAAACGCACTGGCAGACATTTCCGTATCGATCCAACCTGGTGCGACTGCGTTCACCGTTATTCCTCTGGGTGCGACCTCAATGCAAAGCCCTTTAACCAGGGAAATCATCGCGCCTTTTGTAGCTGCGTAGTCTGCATGAAACGCCTCTCCGCGCTGCGCCGCCGTGCTGCTTACAAGCACGATCCTTCCATGCTGATTGAGCCGGGACGCCGCTGCTCGACAGGTGTAGAAAATGGAGTTCAGATTAGCGTCGATCGTCCTATTCCAACGATCATTTGAAAGCGTTGCGACAGGCTCGTCTTGGGGCGGCCAGATCCCGTGATTACCGACAAAAATGTCTAGTTTTTGGAACTCTTCATCACCCCGCTCGAACAATCTTTCCGCTTCCGTTGGATCTGCCAGATCTCCTCCCTGGGCCCAAGCCTCTACCCCGAGTCCCTTACACTCTGACACCACAGATGCAGCTTCACTCGACCGAGAATGGTAGCTGACCCCCACATTCGCTCCCGCTCCAGCAAGCTGGAGGGCAACCTCACGACCTACACCACGCGATCCACCAGTCACTATAGCGTTCTTTCCCCTGAGGTCGATCAGCGATTTCACTTGGTCACCCTATTCTAAAGAGTCTAGTCACTCAAACCTCTTCCAGTGCTGCGTCAACTACGTCACAGACTGCATGCCCAATGAGAAGATGAACTTCCTGCGCACGCGCTATGGAGTCCGTCGGAACTACGATCGGGAGGTCAACCTCATGGCGAAGACTGCCACCACCTCGCCCGAGAAGGCCAATTGTACGGACATGAAGAGTCCTCGCCTGCTGCGCCGCCATGACTAGGTTGGGGGAGAGTCCGCTGGTTGACAGGAGAATGAGTAGGTCCCCTTTGGATGATAGTGCTTCGAGCTGTCTGGCAAAAATCTGTTCGTAGCCAAAATCGTTACCCACTGCTGTCAGAACCGCTGCATCGGTTGTCAGCGCGATTGCCGCGAGCCCACGACGATTTCGCTCGAAACGCACGACGTATTCGGCCGCCAGGTGCTGAGCATCGGCCGCAGAACCACCGTTACCGCAGAAAAACAGTCGCCCCCCCGAAACTAGAGTCTCTGAAACCCAACGCGCGTGAGTTTCAAGAGCTTCCATGAGAACAGCGACACTGTCCAACACAACGCGGCTGTGTTCGTTAAAGTGCTTACTGAGACGGTCTTGTGCCCTCAAGATCTTCTTTCCATTACAGGCCTCTTTTTCAAGATGACCTTGTCAGTCCACACGTCGTTCATCTGCCAAACGATCTCAACACGCTCGTCCATCACGTTATAGCGACACGAGTCGCTCTAGCGCAGCGTCGGGCTCGTCTCCCTCGAGAGCTGCCTCGCACGCGTACGTAAGCCAAGCGTCCGCTGCGAGCACTTGGAACGCCGCAGCGCGATCCCTAGACCTATCAAGAGCCTTTTTAAGAGAAACGCTCGCTGCGTCCCTGAGTCGATCAGGCGTAGCTTCTTGCCCACTGTACATCATGCCAGCCTCGAGCTTAACACGCAGCCCCTCTGGGGGGGACGGATACCGCCCGCATAGCCAGTCAACCTCAGTCACCTTTGGCTCCAGAGAAAAGATCTCTCACGACGTTGGCCCCCACTCGCAACGCCTCATCGATTTTCGATGCATCCTCGATTCCAGCCTGAGCCATGTGTGGACGCCCTCCTCCCCGGCTGCCGACCACAGATGCAACTTCTCGGATGACTGTATCCGCCCTAATCCCTCGCGAAATCATATCGTCACTGGCAAAAGTCAAGATTGCTCTCTTATCGCCAGGCATCTCAACTGCGAGTGTAGCTATTCCACTCTCGCCACCAGAGAGAAACTTATCTCCCCATTTGCGTGCATCATCTAGGTCCCGCACCCGCAATCGGAGTCCCCTGTAAACCACATTACCGCCGCCAGGAATTTCTATCACCTCTTCGGCAATTATATCCTCTCCACCGCTACCATGAGCTCGGGCTTCATCCAGAAGACCCTCCACCGCAGCCTTGTCAGTGAGTAGTTGCTCTAATCGCTTCACCACGTTGTCTGGCCGTGTCTTAAGCACTGACGCGGTCTCTTCCAGAGTAGCCTCCCGCTCCTTGAAGTAGGAAAAAGCACCCCGACCCGTTAGGGCTTCGATCCGCCTCACGCCAGACGCAACCCCAGATTCACTGACGATTCGGAAAAGCCCGATGTCACCAGTGTGGGAGACATGCGCACCCCCGCATAGCTCCATGCTTATACCTGGTACATCCACGACTCGTACCTCGTCTGCATACTTCTCTCCGAACAAAGCCATTGCACCATCCTTCACAGCATCATCGTATCGCCGCTCAGCAATCTCGACAGGATGATTTTTCCAGACGGCCTCGTTTACGAAACGCTCCACTTCCCCTTTTTCTCTCTCGGTCATCGGCGCAGTATGAGCAAAATCAAAACGTAGCCGATCCGGCGCAACGAGAGAGCCTCTCTGGACCACATGTCCACCAAGATGAGACCGGAGCGCCGCGTGCAATAGATGGGTCGCAGTATGATTCCGGGTCGTATCAAACCTTACATCAGCCGCTACGAGGGCCGTTACTTGGAGGTCGTCTGTCTCCTCCGGGAATACCCCATCGACTTGTCCAAATAGAGCAGTACCAATGGGAGTCTTCGCGACCCGATCGACCGCAATACTCCAGTCATTACCGCGGACAACCCCCGTGTCTGAAACCTGTCCTCCACTTTCGAAGTAAAATGGGTTCTTCTCAAGGACCAGGCCGACACCACACTCCATCGCCTTCCATTTCAGCACTGCAGTCTCGACTTCAAGCGATGTGTACCCAACAAAAGTCTGGGATCCGTCCTTAAGCGGTCTCCATCCCTCTGAGTCGTTAAGTGCCCCGACCTCCACGCTGCTTGCAACACGATCTGCCCTCGAGCGGGCGCGCTGTGTTTCGAGCGCCGTCTCGAACCCCGCCACGTCAACATCAACCTCTCTCTCCTCAGCCAACAGCTGTGTGAGGTCTAGTGGAAACCCGAATGTGTCATAGAGTTTGAATGCCTCATCGCCCGAGATCACTCCGCCTTCGGAGCCAGCTAGCTCGTCAAATCGGGCTAGGCCACCTTCTATAGTGGAGAGAAAGCGTTCTTCCTCCGAGCGCGCTGCCTCCAAAATGTGCCCTCTCCTCTCGGCAAGAGCGGGATAGGCATCACTCATTGTCTCGATAACCGCCTCCACCACCCCGGTGAGCGTAGGTTCCCGGCGACCTAGAAGCCAGGCATGACGGACTCCTCTGCGCAAAATCCGCCTTAGTACGTACCCCCGACCCTCATTCGAAGGATGGACACCATCTGAGAGCAGGAAAGCAACCGCGCGAGAATGATCAGCCAATACGCGATAGCTAACACCAGCTTCGGAAGTTGGGTCATACGCCTCACCAACTAATTCGGCTACGCGGTCCAGAAGCGGAAAGAAGACATCCGTGTGATAGTTAGAATCTGCACCCTGAAGTACCGCGGCAATCCGCTCCAGCCCAGCTCCCGTGTCAACACAGGGCGCAGGTAACGGGTGAAGCTCGCCCTCGGCATCTCGATCGAATTGCATGAAGACCAGATTCCACAACTCTACGATCGTTCCCGCATCGTTGAGCTCAACGAACTCGTCAGTACTCAAGACAGGCTCCGGCTCGTCTCGAAGATCGTAATGCAGTTCCGAGCACGGACCACATGGCCCAGTGTCTGCCATCTGCCAAAAGTTGTCTTTGTCACCAAGTCGATAGACGCGATCCGCCGGCAATCCGATATCGTTCAACCAGATATCTTCTGCCTCGTCGTCTGAATCATGCACAGTCGCATACAGGCGCTCAGGCTCTAAACCATATACATCAGTGAGGAGCTCAAACGCGTACCGAATGGCATCCCTTTTGAAGTAGTCGCCGAATGAGAAGTTACCCAGCATCTCAAAAAAGGTGTGGTGCCGAGTCGTCCGCCCAACCTCCTCGAGATCATTATGCTTACCGCCCGCACGCACGCACTTCTGCGATGTAGCAGCGCGCTTCACCCCGAGGTCTTCCTGGCCCAGAAACACCTTCTTGAACTGGACCATCCCCGCGTTCGTAAAGAGCAAGGTGGGGTCGTCCGTCGGCACCAAGGATGATGACGACTTTACAGCGTGCTTTCGCTCCTCAAAAAAGGAGAGGAAACAGTTACGAATTTCAGCGGTCTTCATCGGATTGGTCGATTGGAAGCCGTTCACGGTGCTGAGTTCATCAGTTCGCCGGAACTAGGTGCGGCTAGAGGGCAAAAGATAAGAGCCTAAGACGAATCTGTCGTCCGGATCAGCTTTGCCAACCCCAAAGCTCATCTGCACCGCACCCTCGCTCTAACCCGAAAAGTCGCTCCAGTCCTGATTAAGGAATCACTCCTCACCCGTATTCAAAGTTACCGGATCTTCTTCCTGGTCGGCGGCGGAATCTATCTGACCCTCGCTCTCCTGAGCTTCCACCAAACCCAAAGCTACCCGCAACTGTATATCAATTTCTCTGGCTATATCCGGATTTTCTACAAGGAAATGCTTGGAATTTTCTTTACCCTGCCCCAGTCGCAGATCCCCATAAGAGAACCATGCTCCAGACTTCTGTACGATCTCGT
This sequence comes from Gemmatimonadales bacterium UBA7835, assembly GCA_002500925.1. GTDB lineage: Bacteria > Gemmatimonadota > Gemmatimonadetes > Longimicrobiales > Gaopeijiaceae > UBA2589. Next base: position 20,429 of record DLTN01000116.1, read on the forward strand.
GCTCCACACCAAGATCCACCAGCAACGCGTTGTGACTCACACCCTCGTTGTACTGGATATCAAATTCAGCCTGCCGAAATGGAGGCGCACACTTGTTTTTCACCACTTTAACGCGGGTCCGATTTCCAATCACATCCTGCCCATCCTTGATCGCACCGATGCGCCGGATATCAAGGCGAACCGAAGCGTAAAACTTCAAGGCGCGGCCACCTGACGTCGTTTCAGGACTTCCGAACATCACACCGACTTTCTCTCGGATCTGGTTTGTAAAAATCACCGATGTATGAGAGCGATTTACGGCTCCAGTCAGCTTTCGGAGCGCTTGGCTCATAAGCCTTGCCTGGAGCCCAACGTGGGTGTCGCCCATCTCTCCCTCAATCTCCGCGCGAGGCACTAGAGCCGCGACCGAATCGATGACAACGACGTCGATTGCGTTACTTCGGATCAGCACTTCTGCTATCTCGAGCGCCTGTTCACCTGTATCAGGTTGGGATACAAGTAGGTTGTCGACGTCGACTCCAAGCTTACGTGCATAGCCGACATCGAGCGCATGCTCTGCGTCGATGAACGCAGCAATGCCTCCTAACCTTTGCGCACTCGCAATCACCTGAAGACAGATGGTTGTTTTACCAGACGATTCTGGACCGTAGATCTCGCTGATCCTACCACGGGGCATCCCACCTATCCCGATAGCAGCGTCTAGATTGATGGCGCCCGTTGGGATGGCCTCGATGGCGGCCGGGCCGCCATCCTCCCCCATTCGCATGATCGCACCTTTTCCGAAAGCGCGCTCAATCTGGGTAAGCGCTGTATCTAGCGCTTTCTCTTTATTGTCTGACTTTCTTTCAGTCGCCGCGCCTGCCATCTAACCTCCGTTGCTTGGCCGCCTTGATTCGGGCAATGGATTCGAAAATACCGCACCCGAAGATAAAGCGAAAGTCCTTCAAAGTTTCTGCCTTTTGATTAGCAACCTATGCCTAGGTCTTTTGTCCGGAAATGCCGCGCCGGAAAAGGTGAAGGGCACCAGTCACGCGTACCGGCGCGAATAGGCATAAAGCTGCTGACAAGCTGAACTAGAGATTCTCTGTCTCAAGGAAGACTGAGATAGACTAGCCTGGCAGGTCGCGCTCGTAACGTTGCCAAACCCCCGGATAGATCGGAATAAAAATCACGTCCAGTGGTCGCTGAGCACTGACTACCGCAAATACGGGCACCCCTCGGAATACGCCGACCCGAAGAATCTGATCACAATCGATCGGGAATGTATCCTCGGATTTCTGAAAGTCTCCCCCCTCGAAGACTATTACCTCGTCGTCAAGGTACCAGAACGAAGAACCAGCATAGTTCCCAGCAAAGTTCATTGCAGGCCTTAATGAGCCAAGCGGAACCGATGGCATCCCGACAAGCGTATCTCCTGCTGCGCTAACTTGGATGGATACATTTTGACCCGTTGCAAGACATATTGAAACTGACTCTCCTGACTCAACTGCCACCACGGATAACGAGGCACCTATCATGATCGTGTCCGGCGGCGGCGGCGGCATATAAATCGTGTCCGGCTCGCTTCGGCGCATCATCCGAGGACGACAACGAAAACCTGATCCTCTCGGACAGAGCGCCGCAGAGAGCGTGAAGCCCAGCTTTGGCTTGTGATACTCGGAGAATTGCCCATCAGTGGGCCAAGGATGATTGAGCGCAAGCCCTTGAACGCCCACTCGGATACCATTCAGGTCGATTTGTGCGCCCACGTTCACATCGAACCCGTTGTGCTCCGCCATCACAGTTAACTTCGACCGCTTTCCAGTTGACACATGGAGGCTAGTACCTGCGAACCAACCGTTATTTGTCGCAGGAGCGTAAAATTCTAGCCCACTTCCAGCGGAAAACATCCCTCCGCCATACCCGAGTGAAAAGGTCATGTCGTTCTTTGGCAGAAACCCGCCCTCGTACCCACGCAGGTAAGCGGTCGCTACGCCATAAATGCTCAAGTTGGTCTCAAGCCCCCGCTCTTCACTGTAGCTCTTCCTCAGCCTCTCATCCGGGAAGCCAAGCCTCCCTGGTGCATATCTCACAGCCCGTCCGGAAGAGGGGCTAGAGAAGGACGGAGACGTCAGGTATCGACCCCCTACCGCAAAGCCTAGCCCCTGGTCTACCGGTTCCCACAATCGGAGTCGAGCGAACGCACCCCAGATATCCCCTCCTCTTGATGCATCGTTCAGTGACTGAACAGTCACACCCGCCTCGGCCCAGTCGAAGATCCCCACGGATGCAGAAAAATCTTTGAAGAACTCGCGACTGGACGGCCCAAACCCCGAAGGATGACCCGAGTCATCAATCTCGATTCGGCGCCCTAGTGAGGACCAGAATCCCGAGTAGGTAGTAGCTACATTCAGGTGCGGGAGAACATTGGATACAGGGATGTCTAGCAACCCCGAACCGTAGCGCTGCGTACTCGGCATACTCGGCGTTTGGGCTGCGACCACCGAAATCACTGACACAAAAAGGACGACAAGGGCCGATAGAGTTCTTCCCATCACAGAAGAAAACCCGTCACACTGCGGATTATTCGACCCCACGGTCCTCGATCGCTCGTAATCGCCGAGCGATTGATATAACCCATCCACCGATCATCAAAATTACCAGAGCATAGGCCGCAAAAACGTGCCAGTAAGCCCGAAGGTTCTGCTCGGCAAGCCGGTTCACTTGAGGCGGCACTCCAGCGGCCTCTTGAGCGAAAGTCACAGCCGATGTTACGGCGAGTCCGGCTAGCGATAGCAGAAGCGAGCGAAGTACGATGTTCTTCATGATCATTTTGTTGTCAGGCTGTAGACCGCGAGCGGAGATCAGCTTCCGCCCGAAGTGCCTCGACCGCATAGCGGAAGAGAAAGAGTCCAAAGAAGAGCAGTGAAAAGACAAGCACACCGAACAAGAGGGTCACTAGCATGTCCCCGGGCAGGGTCGGACCATCGGGTTTAGCGACGACTGGCTCAGGATGTAAGGATCGAAACCATACGACACTGAGGTGAATGAACGGGATATCCATGGCACCTATGATCGCGACCACAGCAGCAAAACGCTTGCCCTTATCGGGGTCCTCCGTTGAGTTCCGGACCATGATATAACCGACAAAGATGAACCACAGAAGCAGTGTTAGCGTCAATCGAGGTTCCCAGGTCCAATATGTACCCCAAGCAATCTTACCCCACAGCGGTCCAGTGGTGAGCACGAGCGTCGCAAAGACCAATCCTCCCTCTATAGCACAGAGAGCCGCTCGATCGAGGCGATCATCTCGCAGCCAAAGGTACATACCACTCGCTAAAGCGGCGAAGCCAATCGCCAAAAAGCTCGTCCAGGCCGCCGGCACATGAACATAGAAAATCCGCTGGACGACCCCCTGGTTCACCTCTGTGGAAACCCAGAAAAAGCACATCCAGTACAGGGCGATGAGCCCGGCGAGGCCCAGGACCGTTAGCACGATCCCTCCTCTTCTCATTCCCGCTGTCGTCATCAATCCTCCACTACATAACGAAACAATACCGCCCCTGCCGCAACTGCGGCCAGCGCGAACGCACCCAGCATCCTGACATTCCCCTCTACTTCGGTGAAAGGCCTTCCGCTTACGAGTGGCGTCATAGCCCCCACACCATAAATCACCATCGGCACCATCAAAGGGAAGACCAGTACCGGTAGTAGAGTCTCTCTCAAGTGGGTCCCTGCAGCGACTGCAGCGAACAGAGTCCCGACAGCTACAAATCCTAATGAACCAATTCCAAGCACGAACACGACCCAACCAAGGTTCCGATCGAGATCTATCCCGAAGAACAGACCAAAGACGCCAAGTACCAGAAGAGACACGACATACAACAGCACGAAATTGGCAATGAGCTTCCCAAGAAATATCGCATCCTTAGGAGCTGGAGACATGAGTATACCCTGCAGTGCGCCGTCTTGAGACTCCAAGTGGAACGTCCGGCCAACACCGAGAAGTCCACCGAAGATAAGGGTCATCCAGATGAGTCCTGTTGCAACTTCGTTGGGCCTAACCGTAGTCGTATCAATTGAAAAATTGAACAACACCCCTGTGAGGACCGCGAACGCACACATCGCGCCGATCCTCTCTCTCGACCGGATTTCGAGTACCAAGTCCTTCCGGAGAATTGCCCAAACTTGCGTCAGATAAGTATTCACACCCGACCTTCCACAACACAGTGGTAATGGCTTTCAAAGTCTTCCCATCTAGCACCCTTGAGACTCCCCTCCCACTCGAAACGGCCGCCCACTTGGATGGCGATTCTCGTCGCCATCTCTAGCCCTTCACGCAGGTTATGCGTGACCATCACCACCGTACGACGCCCATCCTTTAATTCCTCTAGAACGTCGCGGAGCACTAATGCTGCAGCCGGATCCAGGCCCGAGTAGGGTTCATCTAGCAGGACGAGGTCAGGATCGTGCAAAAGAGCCCGCGCTAGGGACGCACGCTGTCGCATACCATGTGACAACTTTCGCACTTCAGATCGGGCTCTCTCACTCAAACCCACCCTCCGTAGCCTAGAGGCGATCCTATCTTTAAGGTCGGCGATACCGAAGAGCTTTCCGTAAAAGTTAAGATTCTCCTCTACAGTCATTCGGTCGTAAAGGAAACCCTTATGAGAGAGCATCCCAATTCGGTGGCGCCATTCGTGTCGAGCGAAGTCCAATTCCTCCCCACAGACACTCACCGAGCCTGTCGTCGGGCGCATCGCGCCAGATAGCATACTCAATAGCGTGGATTTTCCCGCTCCGTTGGGGCCGACAATCGTCAGGAACTCACCTTCCGACATAGACAAATCGAGAGCATCGACCGCAACAACCGACCCATAATCACGATGGAGACCTTTCGCTTCAAGCACCAAACGCCCAGGAGACACGCCGATCACCCTGCGACTGTTTCAGCCAGAGCGAGCCCACATGCCGAGCAGAAGAGGCTCCCCTTGTCATTCGTATACAAACACGAAGGACACGTGACACCGTCACTGAACCCCTCACGAAGCTTTATGATTTCAGCTTCCAACGTTTCGTTGATATCACCGCCGGCCTTCGAGGCCTCATCGTCCTCAAGGGCAGCTAGGGCCTCTGCGGTCAGTTCATTCTTCAGTGAGTGATAGTCTCGCTCATCTAGCTTGCCTGCCAGGAAGTCGTACTCGACGTCACGAAGTGCGAGGAGCGCAACCCGCTTCCTGGCTTCAGTCTCAGTCATCTCATCGTCAGCCCGCTCGAGAGATGCATGTATGCCGTTCACAACTGGCTGCAGTATGAAGAGGACCACTGCAGCTGCGACTAGCGTGACGCCAAGATATAAGGTCATCGAAGAGCGCCTCCCGAACTCAGTGAGCCGCCGCGGTCGCGAGCCCCGCTTTCTCTTCCGCCTTCTCGCGGGCTAGTCGAGCTCTATCTACGTTGGGCCACAGTGCAATGACCGTCCCAAGCGCGATGAAAAGGCAACCTATCCAGATCCAGCTCACTAGGGGTTTGATAAGTACCTGTAGGTCAATCCCTTGGGCACCGGGATCGTTACTCAACGCGCCGCCGGTGTCATTCATAGCCGAGAGAATCAGGTACAGATCCTCTGACACGATCGATCGAATACCGACTTCGGTCATCGGCTGTGTGTCACGGTTCGTGTATTGCCTCTTCTCCGTCGTAAGAATTCCCTTGGGCGTGCCATCTTGGCTCACCGACACTGTCGCGATGGCTTGCCACAGGAGGTTGCGCTCTCCTCTTCCGATCGACATCGAGAGGCCCTCGTAAGTCAGGTCGTAGACGTGACCGAACGGTGATGCTACTGAAACGACATCACCCGGTTGCACGTTGAATCTCGTGTCTTGGTTATAACCCGCACCGGCAAACCCTATGCACATGAGCACGAACCCAATGTGCACAGTGTAACCACCCCAGCGACGGCGGTTTCGGGTGATCAGATGAAAAAATGCCAGTAGGTGCCCCTCCCCCTCGATTCGGGCACGGGCACGCGTGCCCTTCCAAAACTCCGTTACGATCACTGTAAGCACGAATGCGGATATGCTCCACGTCACCAGCGGGAGTTCATGCCGGGCTCCAAGCCCAAATAGCGCAATTCCAGTGACTACGCCGACTGCAATCGGAATCGTGAAGTTTTTCTGGAGATTCCGTTTACTTGCGCGACGCCACGCGATTACCGGACCAATCCCCACAAGAGTCAGCAACACAAGACCAATCGGGAAGTTCACCCTCTCGAAGAAAGGAGGCCCGACCGAAATCTCCTGACCCGTGAAACCTTCAGAAATGAGAGGGAACATCGTTCCCCACATTACGGAAAAAGCTGCGCCGAGCAGTAAAAGGTTGTTGAATAAGAATGCTGACTCGCGCGAAAGGAATGATTCAATCTGATTCTCAGATCGAAGTTGGGGCAGTCGGTAAATAATCAGAACGACCGACGCAGCCATGACCGTTCCCATGAAGCCCAAGAATATGTACGCGATCTTGAGTTCCTGAGCGAAAGAGTGCACGGACTCAATGAGGCCCGATCGGGTGAGGAAAGTCGCGAAAATAGTGAGCAGGAAAGTCAGGAGCACGAGTGACATGTTCCATACCTTCAGCATTCCACGGTTTTCCTGAATCTGGACCGAGTGCAGGAAGGCGGTTGCCGTAAGCCACGGCAAGAGCGACGCGTTTTCTACCGGATCCCAAAACCAATAGCCGCCCCATCCCAACTCCTCGTACGCCCAGCGCATTCCAAAAACAATGCCGACAGAAAGAAACAGCCAACTCGTGAGGATCCAGCGGCGAGTCAACTGAATCCAGCGTGCGTCTAACCGCCCGTTCAGAAGCGCCGCCACAGCAAACGCAAAGGGAATCGTAAAGGCTGTGAAGCCCAGATATAGGGTCGGCGGGTGAATCGTCATCCAGTAATTCTGTAGCTGTGGATTCAGTCCCCGCCCGTCTGCAGGCGTAAAAGCCAGCCTCTCGAAAGGATTCACGTCAGCAAACAGAAGAACAACGATGAAAAAGAGTAAGATCGTCTGCAGTACGCCGACAACGTACGGCATGAACTCGCGATGCTTCTTTCTGTTCGTCACTACTGTGATCACCGCGAACAAGGCTAGCAGAAGGGCCCAGAAGAGAAGAGAACCTCGCTGGCCAGCCCAAAGGCCTGTGATCTTATAGAAGAGCTCTAGATTCGCATTCGAATAGTTGGCAACATACCAGAACTCGAAACGATCGCCCAAAAAAGCCGCGCCGACTCCCAGCGATGCTACCAGAAGAAGGACGAAGACCATATAAATGCTTCGCTCGGCACTCAAAACGAGATCGCCCCGCAGAGTTCGGCCACCCGCATAGCCGAGAACCATACCCCAAGCCGCGATGGGCAGGGAGATCCAGAGAGCGAACTCCCCTATGATCGTCACTGACTGGTTCCTGCAAGCTCCTCAGGTGACGCCTCGTAACGACTACCGCACTTGGTCAGGAGAACGTTCGCTTCAAAAATGCCGTCGCTTCGAAGTCTTCCCTCGAGCACTACTTCACTTGCATCCGTGAAGGTGTCAGGAAGAGCGTCCCGGTATTCAACCACAAAGGTTGATGCCTCGTCAACAAGATCGCGAACCGTAAATACATGGAGAAGCTCCCCCTCAACACGGCTGTAGGTGCCAGGTATGACCATACCTCCGACCTTAACGCCAACGTCATGGAACGTCGGATCCTCTCCAACTTTCTCGATCAACTCTACCGGCGTCATGTAGTAGACCATGGTCTCGCTGACACCAGTCCATATCAGGTAGGTCACTACAGTAGCGACTCCCACCAAGCCTACCATGAACCGCCCATTCTTTTTCATACGATCCTCTGAGTCTAGCATTCGGAACGCGCCCTAAATCTAGCCTGACCCACTCATTTCCGAAAAGTCCGGAAAGCATCCTACTTCCAGCAAGTCAGCCTCTGTCTCGAGCCCATGCCAGAGTTGCACGCACTGCTCGGTCCCAACCCGCCATTGCGTCCTGCCTGTCAGCGGCATGGTGACCCGGTTCAAAGTGGCTGGCTTCCCCTTGGGCCTGAACGAAGTCCTCGGCAGTCGACCAGACACCAGCCTTCAGGCCTGCTAGGCCCGCAGCACCGAGTGCCGTCGTCTCGACTATCGGGGCACGCCTTACGGGAACACTCGCTACATCCGCCTGAAACTGCATTAGCCATTCGTTCAGCGATGCACCTCCATCCACTCTTAGCTCTTCAACGTCCAACTTAGCATCGACCTCCATACCCCTAAGCACCTCAGTGGTCCCATACGCCATAGCTTCCAGTGCTGCCCTCACAATGTGGGAAGAGGATGTCCCCCGAGTCAGCCCGAATAACGTCCCTCGCGCATCTGGCTCCCAGTGAGGTGCCCCGAGGCCCACAAACCCCGGAACTAAATAGACACCCCCGTTGTCCTGTAATCCCATCGCAATCTGCTCAGACTCCCCCGCAGTTGTGATCACACCGAGCTCGTCACGTAACCACTGAATTGCCGCTCCGGCGATGAAGACTGAACCCTCGAGAGCGTAGGCCAAGCCACCCGAGGCATCACATGCCGCCGTAGTTAGAAGTCCATGTTTAGATCGAACGGGCGTATCTCCCGTGTGAAGAAGAAGGAAAGCTCCTGTGCCGTAGGTATTCTTGGCAAACCCGGCAGTCCAACAACCTTGACCAAAGAGAGCAGCTTGCTGATCGCCAGCCACACCTTGGATAGGAACCTCGATACCGAGATGGTCTGCCACACTCATACCGAACTCCCCCGAACTGGCTCGAACCTCCGGAAGAAGACCGGCCGGCACACCCAGCAAATCAAGAGCCCAGTGATCCCACGATGAGTCATGGAGATTGAACAACAGCGTACGCGAAGCATTTGTTGGGTCAGTAAGATGTGAGCCACCACTCGTGAGCTTCGCGATCAACCATGAATCCACGGTGCCCGCGGCAAGGAGCCCCTCTTCCGCTTTTCGACGGATTTCTGGGTCCGACTCCAACAACCACGAGATCTTCGTACCAGAGAAATAAGGATCAAGCACAAGCCCTGTTCTGCGGGCGACTTCCTCCTCGTGACCTGCTTCCTTAAGGGAGCGGCACATCGGCGCGGTTCTCCGATCCTGCCACACTATCGCACGATGAACAGGCTCGATGGTTTCCCTATCCCACAAAACAACGGTTTCGCGTTGATTCGCGATTCCGATCGAGCAGACTTTGGCTCCCGACGCATCGGCAACTGCATCACGAGCGACTCTTAGTGTTACCTCCCAGATCTCGTTGGCATCATGCTCGACCCAGCCAGGCCTAGGGAAGTACTGTTTAAATTCGGAATAGCCACGTCCAAGGACACGGCCGTCTGCATCTATGACAAGGCAAGTCGTCCCCGTGGTCCCTTGGTCGATTGCCAGAACTGCTGGAACAGTCATGGGCTCAGTCTGAGATTTTTGGCGCGATTACGCCGAAGTCGTAACGGAACCCGATCGCCTCAAGCAGATCGACGAAGGACGCTACAGGAAAACCAATGACTGCATAATAGTCACCATCTACAGACTCCACCAACGAGGCCCCTAGGCCCTGAATTCCATATCCGCCCGCCTTGTCCATTGGTTCGCCCGTCGCTACGTAGGCTGCTGACGTGTTCCGATCGTACGTTCTCATACGCACAGTCGCGGTTGACACTGTACTGATGATCCCATGTGGACCTGCGACTGCAATACCGCTTAGCACCTCGTGTCGGCTACCAGACAGGTCGCTAAGCATATCAATAGCTGCTGCCTCATCTTTAGGCTTTCCGAGAATCGCATCTTTGTGAACAACGATCGTGTCCCCACCGACGACCAGAGCCTCTCTCTCTCTCTCGGCGATGAGACCGGCCTTGGCTCTTGCCAAGCGTTCCACATACTCTGCTGGTCTTTCCTGCTGCAGGAGAGACTCGTCCACATCGGCAGGTAATACCTCTGGCTCAAGCCCCAGCTGTCTTAGTATATCCGCTCTTCGGGGCGACTGAGAAGCGAGGATCAATCGTAAAGCATCAGATGAATCGGTCATCGCTCCAACACCAGTGTAACCGGGCCATCATTAATAAGATCTACCTCCATGTCGGCTCCAAACTGACCCGCCTCGACCAATCCAAGGCACCGGGAGCGCAACTCTTCTACGAAGCGCTCATAAAGAGACCGAGCTGTCTCTGGATCAGCAGCTTGGACGAAGCTGGGTCGGCGTCCCTTCCTCGTATCCCCATATAGAGTGAACTGACTGACTACAAGAAGGTCTCCTCTGATATCGGTCAAAGAACGGTTCATCTTGCCTTCGTCGTCTGGAAATACACGCAGACCGACAATCTTGTCGGCCATCCATGACGTGACAGCCGCGTCATCACCGTCTGTGAACCCAACAAGAAGAAGGTGACCACGTTTAGCCCGTCCCACGACCTGACTCTGTACGCGGACCTCAGCCCTACGGATACGCTGAAGGATCACTCTCATTGAACGTCAGTGATACGCACCAGCTCACTCCACTGTGACGGACTTAGCCAGATTCCTTGGCTGGTCGACGTCCGCGCCACGCATTACCGCGATGTGGTAGGCTAATAGCTGCAAGGGAATCGTTGTGAGCACTGGCAGGAGGTGCGGTAAGGTATGTGGCACCTTGATCATGTGATCGACCTTGCCCTGAAGCTCGGGCGCGTCATCCGAGACAACGGCGATAATCTTACCTGATCGCGCTTTCACCTCTTCTATATTGGAGACGACCTTGGAATAAATTGGATCCCTGGGAGCGAGCACAACTACGGGCATATCTTCATCGATGAGAGCTATCGGTCCGTGCTTCATCTCCGCTGCCGGATAACCTTCCGCGTGGATATAACTGACTTCCTTGAGTTTGAGTGCTCCCTCAAGAGCAACTGGGAACTGATAGCCACGGCCCAAATACAGAAAATTCTGGGCATCTTTATAACCCCGAGCCAACTCTCTAATCTCCTCCTCTAGCTTAAGTACCTCTTGGATTTGAGCCGGTAGCATCTGCAAGTGCTGCGCGATCTCATGGCCCCTCGACGCTGACATACTGCGCCGGCGACCCATGAACATTGTGAAGAGCGAAAGGGCAACGAGCTGACTCGTGAAGGCTTTAGTCGACGCCACACCGATCTCCGGACCGGCATGCAGATAGATCCCGAAGTCTGTCTGCCGAGAAATCGTTGATCCCACAGCGTTAACAACGCCCATGGTGGTTGAACCCCGCTGTCCAGCCTCTGTAAGCGCCGCCAAAGTATCGGCAGTCTCACCTGACTGGCTGATCGCTAGGGTCAATGTGCCCTCTTCAAGAACCGGATTTCGATACCGGAACTCAGAGGCGTACTCCACGCTGACCGGTACTTCCGCGAGCTCTTCGAGCATGTACTCCCCAACAAGTCCGGCATGCCAGCTCGTTCCACATGCCGTAATAACTATGCGCTCTACTTGAGCTAGTTCACTCTCGTGCTCAAGGATCCCACCAAGACGTGCATCTCCAGAACCTGGAAGGATACGACCGCGCATAACATCAGCGACGCTTGATGGCTGCTCATAGATCTCCTTAAGCATGAAATGCGGGTATCCACTCTTCTCGATAGAGTCGAGCGCCCATGTGACTTTATGGACTCCCCTCTTCACCTCGTGACCTTCGAGGTGATACGTGCGATATCCCTCCGCAGTTAGAACCGCGCAGTCTCCATCATCCAGATAAACTACATCTCTCGTTACCTCAATAACTGCTGCCGCATCTGAACCGGCTAACATTTCTCCATTCTTACCAACTCCGATAAGAATGGGGCTTCCGTATCGTGCGACTACGATCTTCTCGGGATCACGAGACGACACAACCGCAATCCCGTATGCTCCATCAACATTACGCAAGGCGGCTTGGACCGCTTTTTCAAGTGGAGCTCCATCTTCCCAGAGGTAATCGATGAGATGCACTACAACCTCCGTATCCGTTTCGGACCGAAAGGTGTAACCCTCAGACATGAGTTGCTGCCTGATGATATCGGCGTTTTCAATGATCCCATTGTGAACAATGGCGATGTCTCCATCCATCGACGTATGCGGGTGAGCATTTGGCTCGTTGGGAGCCCCATGTGTAGCCCAACGCGTATGAGCAATCCCACAGGTTGCCAGCTCAGAGGACGCTTCCATCGCATCTTCTAGAACATGGATTTTCCCTGGCTTTTTCAGGACTCGCACACTCTCGCCATTCATGAGTGCGATCCCTGCCGAGTCGTAACCCCGATACTCGAGCCGCTTCAGACCCGCTAGGAGAATCGGGGCTGCCTGATTACAGCCCACGTATCCGACGATACCGCACATGTGAGGTGATCTCCCTTATGGGGTCATTTTGGTTAGGAGAAGCGGTCGAGTAAACTAGCTGCCCTATCCACAAGCTGCTGAGCTTTCTGCCTAGTGGAAGACTCCGCGATGAGTCGAACTACGGGCTCTGTTCCTGAGGGTCGGATGTGAAGCCAACAACCTTCATTTGGCCAAGCCAGCCGAAGCCCGTCAGACTTATCTCTCGAATCTCCTCCGACTTCCTGTTCGAGTAACGCATAACCATCTGCGAGCGCTTCATTAGGAAATGAGACCTTTTTCTTAACGATCTCGTAGGTTGGCCAACGACCTACGGCTTGAGCCGGGGTAAGCTTCCCTTCTGCCAAATGCTGAAGTATGAGCGCCGATGCTAAAGCGGCGTCACGTGTGTGATGCAGAGCCGGGAGAATGACCCCCCCGTTTCCTTCCCCTCCGATAACAGCTCCTTGAGCCTGCATCCGTCGGGAGACATTCACTTCTCCCACTGGCGCTCTCACTATTGGAGAGCTAAACGCCCTGGCGACATCCTCCACAACAGCACTCGTCGAGAGGTTTGTGACCACCGTGCCAGGCGTACGAGAGAGAACGGATGCGCATGCCAGAGCAAGCGTAAGGTCCTCCCCCAGCGGTTTTCCTGTCTCGTCCACTATTGAGAGACGATCAACGTCTGGGTCGACCGCAAAGCCAACATGAGCTTCAGATTCCGAGACTAGCTGTCCGAGTTGACCCAAATTCTCCGCAGTGGGTTCAGGATCGCGAGGAAATCGTCCATCGGGATCCATTCCGATACCAACCACCTCGCATCCGAGCCGTTCCAGCAACTCCCTAATCACAGGGCCTCCTGCCCCATGCACACAATCGACAGCTACCCTAAACCTCGCCTGACGAATCATCTCTGTATCCAGCTGGGGAAGCTCCAAGATTGCTTCGAGATGCCTCTGCCACGCTGATGTGTCCTCCTTCACCGAGCCCAGCTCATCCCATGGGGCACGGGGTGGGTCTTTGGTAGCCAGGTAGGAGCGGAACCGGTCCGACCCATCAACATCCAAAAAGATAGCTTCACTCGATATCAGCTTTAGGGCATTCCACTCAGCTGGATTGTGACTGGCCGTCACACCGATGCCACCGATGGCTTTGTGATGCTGAACCGCCAACAGGATCGTCGGTGTAGGCACCACACCAAGATCAATAACGTCGCATCCCACAGACTGCAGCCCCGACATAACCGCTCTTGAGAACATCGGGCCTGACATTCGTGAATCACGACCCAACACCACTGTGCGCCCCTCCTCTATTTCTCGGAGGTGCGCGCCAAATGCGGCGCCGATCCCAGCCATCAGCTCTGGGGTCAGAGATTCACCCACACGACCCCGAACGCCTGAGACACTGACCATTAGCCCTTCAGGTAGATGCATCGGCACAGTCCCGAATCCTCTAAATGGTAAGGAATTAAGCGGTTCTTCAAGACCCATCATGGCGCCCCTAAGATTCTCGCGGAGACGGGTGGTGCACGTCAACGTGATTCCCGATCTTGCGCCCTTACAAGGCCTACTGGAGTTGCAGTTCGGCCGTCCACCTTACTACAAGAAACTTTAATGAGCGAAGCCTCTAACGACTTCAGCTTCGGAACAAAAGCTATCCACGCAGGTGTGGAACCCGAGCCGGTCACAGGTGCGATAATGACGCCGATCTTTCAGACGTCGACGTACGTGCAGCCCGCGGTGGGAGAGCCTCTGTCCGGGAGCTACGACTATGGACGCACGGCCAACCCAACCCGTGAGGCGCTTGAGGCCAGCATAGCTGCTTTAGAGAGCGGCTCGTTCGGTGTTGCGTTCGCATCTGGTCTTGCAGCCCTGGAGGCAATCGTAAAGAGGCTTTCAGCCGGAGACCACGTAATAAGTGAGGAAAATACCTACGGAGGCACGACCCGAATGTTCAATCACGTGCTTTCCCGCCTTGGTATCAAGTTCACCTATGTGGACGCGCGCGACTTAGAGGCCGTATCAGCTGCAATCCAGCCTAATACGAAGCTTATTCACGTCGAAACGCCGACAAACCCGATGATGAAGCTATGTGATATCAGGGCTATTTCTGAACTTGCGCACGCTAATGATGCCCTGCTCTGCGTAGACAACACCTTCGCATCTCCGTTCAACCAGCGACCACTAGAGCTAGGTGCAGATTTCACGATGCACTCCTCGACGAAGTACGTGAACGGGCATTCCGACGTCATCGGTGGTCTGATAGCAGTTCGAGATCCGGCATTGGCAGACGACCTCTACTTTATCCGGAAATCGTCTGGCGCGGTGCCTGGCCCCATGGACTGCTTCCTGACTCTACGAGGCATCAAGACCCTACATGTCCGCATGATCCGCCACAACGAGAATGGTCAGAAAGTCGCTGAATTCCTTGAGATGCACCCAAGGGTCGATCGAGTGCTCTATCCCGGTCTCTCGTCTCACGAACAGTACGATCTCGCGAAACGTCAGATGAACGGTTTTACTGGAATGGTTTCGGTCGACGTCGGCACGCTAGAGCGCACCAAAGCTCTCACTGAGAACCTTAGGATATTCTCCCTGGCGGAGAGCCTCGGTGGTGTAGAGTCACTGGTAAACGTGCCCGCGCTCATGACGCATGGATCAGTACCTGAGGATAGGCGCGAAGCCATGGGTATTACACCAGGCCTAGTGCGCTTCTCAGTTGGCATTGAGGATATCGACGATATCCTCGCAGACCTCGATCGCGTACTCCAAATATGAACGAGGAAGGTCTCAACAGAGAGGAGACGTTAGATGGATGACGATAAAGGTGGGTCACAAGAGAAACCGGAAACACCCGGGGACGAATCCTCAAAAAGAATCCTTCTCGACATCGCGCCGAGCGCTTGGGAGCATCCCGCGGACAAGGCAGCTCTCCAAGCACTAAGGCGGATTCCAATCTTTGACGAAGTGTTGAAGAAGATGTTTGGCTTCTTTGGAGAAAAACCAGTTCGATTAGCCTTTCAGGCTGATGCCGTCAGTGTCTCAAACAAACAGTTTCCGGAAGTATACCGTCTATACAAGGAGGCCCTCCGCACTCTAGACGCTCCGCATGAATATCCTCTCTTCATGTCGCAGACCCCCATGGTGAATGCAGGAGCTTATGGGATGAACAAGCCGTTCATCATACTAAACTCTGGCACACGACTCCTACTGACAGACGAGGAACTCCAGTACGTCATAGCACATGAGATCGCCCACATCATGAGCGACCACGTGCTTTATAAGACTATGACAGTCCTGCTGATCAATCTCGCCAATATGGGCTTCCCCATTGTAGGTGTCGCAGCACGGGCTGTGCTTGTGGGGTTACTAGAGTGGTCACGAAAATCCGAGCTCTCTTGCGACCGGGCTGGATTACTCGCCATGCAAGACCCTGAAGTCGTAATGAGTGCGATGCTCAAGATGGCGGGAGGACCGACCTCCCAGGACAGAACGGACCTGAACGAGTTCATCGTTCAAGCGGACGAATACCGAGAGAGTGGCGATGTCGCAGACCAAGTCTTCAAAGTCCTCAACGTACTCGGGCGTACGCACCCATTTCATGTGTTACGGGTCGCCGAGTTACGCGACTGGATCGAATCCGGTGACTACGACCGCATTGTAAGCGGGGAATACGCTCGGCGCGGAGAACCAGATTCCGTGTACGAAGAGGATCTAAGGGCGGCGGCTACTGCTTACGCCGACGAAGCAAGAGACTTATTGGATTCCATTACCGGTGCTGCGATGCAAGCTGGCTCAGACTTCCTGAGTGGCTTTCGAAAGTAGTCCGTAATGTGAGCCTAATACTCGGGGAATCAGAGCAGACCGATAGAATTGGTTCGCCCCTTTTCTTTCGTCCGTAGCAGGCTAGACTCCGGAAATGCGCATCCTGATCGTTGGAAACGGTGGGCGTGAACACGCCCTGCTCTGGAAACTTAAACTTGATGCTCCCGAAGCCGAGTTCTTTGCAACGCAGCCGAATGGGGGGATGGCACCACTTTGCCAAGGTGTGGATATCCCGGCAACAGACAAGGAAGCGCTGGCTGACTGGGCCACGAAAAACAAGATCGACCTAACGGTGGTGGGCCCAGAAGGACCTCTAGCAGAAGGAATCGTGGACCGGTTTCAAGAACTGGACTTACCCATTTTTGGTCCGACTCAGGCCGCAGCCAGTATCGAATCAAGTAAGGCCTACGCGAAAGAACTAATGCAGAAAGCCAGTATCCCCACGGCTAGGCACCGAACTTTTTCTAAACAGACGGCGGCAGAGAAGTGGGTACATGAGCTCGGCGCACCCATTGTGGTGAAAGCGTCTGGTCTAGCTGCTGGGAAGGGCGCGGTCGTATGTATGACAGTGGAGGCGGCACTCGAAGCGATCCGTTCCATGCTGGGAGACATGGCTTTTGGGGAAGCTGGGCAGGAGATCATTATCGAGGACTTCATGGAAGGAGAGGAGATCTCCGTCTTCGCGGTCTGCGACGGCAAGGACTTTGTTCTGCTTCCTCCCTCCCAGGATCATAAACGTGCGGGTGAGGGTGACACCGGGCTGAACACTGGCGGTATGGGTGCGTATGCCCCGGTATCAATAGCGACTAGTGAGGTGATGGAAGAGGCGGCCACGAAGGTCATAGCACCCACGCTGGAAGCTCTCGCAGCCGATGGCGCTCCTTTTCGTGGCCTGCTCTATGCGGGATTAATGAAAACGGAAGATGGACTCAAGGTTGTAGAGTTCAACTGCCGGTTCGGTGACCCTGAAACTCAGGTCGTCTTGCCACTAATGAAGTCCTCGCTCCTTGATTTGTTAGTCGCTGTCGCCCAAGGACGTTCAGTGACCAACATTGTGGTTGAAAATCATTCCGGTTGTGCAGTGGCGACTGTCTTAGCCTCAGGTGGTTACCCAGGCAGTTATGCGAAGGGAAAACCCATTTACCTGCCCACCGAGCTAGAATCAGACGACCTGGTGCTTTTTCACGCTGGGACCGCCGGTACAGCGGATGCCTTGGTCACGTCCGGGGGTCGTGTACTCGCTGTAACGGCCGTGGCTAAGACCTTTGCTGAAGCAGCTGAAGCGAGTCGGGCCGGAGCAAGCCAGATCGGATTTGAGGGGGCTTTTTACCGGGCCGACATCGGCTGGCGTGAACGGGTCCGAGTCGATCTTCCGCCTGAGGGCGAGACGGTTTGAGGAAAATTATTTTTATGTGCAATGCCCGAGCTACCTGAGGCTGAAACGATTGTCCGCGGCCTGCGGCCAAGGGTTACAGGGAAAACGATCGCACGTGCGGAGGTTTTGCGGCCCGACATCCTCAGGGAACCCAAACGCAAATTCACTCTTAGACTTCGCAGTCGGGGGATCGACGGTGTAACGCGACGAGCCAAGAACATTGTTATCGAGCTCGACGATAAATCAGTAATCTGGGTAAACCTGGGGATGACGGGACGTCTTCTCCACTTCCCTTCACCACCCACTGGACCGGATCGCCCAACCCACACAGCTGTTCGCTTTCGTTTCGAGGAAGGCAGCACCCTCATTTTTGACGACGTCCGTCGCTTTGGGACAGTAGAACACCTAGAGGCCAGTCTCCGCACTCAGCGCTCCGAAGCGATGGGGCCTGAACCTCTGACCGACACATGGCTTCCCGAGCACCTTCTGGAATCTTTGTCACGCTCAAGAGCCCCCGCCCGATCATGGCTTCTTGATCAAAGAAGGATCGCAGGGATAGGGAACATATACGCTGCTGAAGCACTCTTTCTTGCGGGGATAGACCCTCGTACCCCCGCTCGTGATATCGACCAGGTGAGAGTTCGGGCGCTTCACCGATCGATCCGGGATGTCCTACAAAAGGCCATCGACGCAGGAGGGACGACATTAAAAGACTATCGAAATGCGGAGGGTGAAATGGGCGAATACGGTCGACAGCTCTACGTTTATGGTCGAGAAGGTTCACCTTGTCATCGATGCGACTCACCGATAGAACGCGTGGTTTTCTCCAATCGCTCTGCCTTCCTGTGTCCAGTATGCCAGCCAAGTCTTTGAGACGAGTCCTCAGTGCCCCTTGGTCGAAGATCAATGTTCAATTCTTTGGCCACATGGGTGCACTCACTGCCACAATCCTATCAATGGCTTGTGCACCGTCGACCCCGGGGCCCGAATTCAACCACCCAATCCCACCGCAGAGCCATGGCTTTGACGGCTTCCTGCCTGATGTCGAAAAAGTCGTCTTAGAGAACGGTATGCGGGTCTTAGTCCTTCCACGACAAGGGATCCCCACTGTCTCCTTCGTGATGCAATATGGCATTGGTGGGATTCACGAGCGTCCGGGTGAGACGGGAGTTGCCCACCTTCTTGAACACATGCTTTTCAAGGGGTCTGAGACTATCGGTACTACGGATGTCGCCGCAGAACGCGTCCTCTTCGATATGATAGACGAGCTGCACGAGGACATGGTCGCAGCGCATGAGTCCGACGATCTTGCCGAGGTCAAAAGACTCGAGGATGAAATAAATCGCTTAGAGGACCAGGCTCGAGAGTTCGTGGTGACGAACGAATTCGATCGCATCCTGTCTCGAGCGGGTGCTCGGGGTTTAAATGCAACAACGACATCCGAATCGACAATCTACTTTGTCGAACTTCCTGCCAATCGGGCAGAACTGTTCTTTGCACTAGAAGCCGATCGTATGGTTAACCCAGTCTTTCGCGAATTCTACTCAGAGCGGGACGTCGTGATGGAAGAACGGCGCATGAGAGTCGACTCGAGTCCCCGCGGCACTCTCTACGAACGCCATTTATCGACTGCCTTCAAGATACACCCCTACGGCCAACCAGTCGTGGGGTTGATGGAAGACCTAAGGAGACTCGGACGACGTGACGTAGAGCGCTACTACCAAGATTACTACGGTCCCAACAATGCTGTGCTAGCGGTGGTCGGCAATGTAGAGTCCGATGACGTCGCTGCATGGGCCAGACATTACCTTGGCCCTATTCCAGAGAGACTAGATCCGCCTATGGTAGAGTCACTGGAGCCAGAACAGACTGAGGAGCGACGGGTCATAATTGAATGGGATGCAGAACCCGCTCTGCGCATCGGATGGCACGTGCCCGAAGCAACGCACAATGATGCTGCAGCCATCGCCATGCTGTCAGTGATATTGACCGGAGGAAGAACGTCGCGACTCCACCGCCGCCTTGTGACTGACGAACAAATCGCAGCCTCGGTCTTTTCATCAACGGGACCAGGAAATCGCTTTCCACAGTTATTTCAAGTTGACGTAATCCCCGTACACACAGCCTCCACCGAAACCGTCGAGGCTGCCATCTACGAGGAGGTCAAACGAATACAGGACGAAGGGCCAAGCGACGAAGAGCTTGAACGAGTACGCAATCAACTTGAGGCGGGAAGAGTGAGACGTCTTCAGTCCAACCTAGGATTGGCATTCCAGCTAGCAGACTCGGAGTCACTATTCGGTGACTGGGCTACGACGTTTAAATCAGCCGAACTCATGACAGAAGTTGTTAGAGATGACGTCAGGCGCGTTGCTCGTAGGTATCTGAACATTGAAAATAGAACCGTCGGCATTCTGCAACGTCCAAGCGTGTCGCGATGAGAAACCGCCAAGACTCGAGCACCAACGCGTCACTCCTAATCCTCGCGCACTTGTTGGCCGCGATTCTCATCCTTCCTGCCAGCTCCCTAGCCCAGATTGCCCAGCCCACAAACACGGGCCGTTCGGCAATCGAGAATCTGAGCTTCAGACAGCTCGATTTTGAGCAGCCAGAAGTTTATCAGGTGAACATCGACGGAGTCGATGTGATTCACCTTGAAGACAGATCTCTTCCGCTCGTTACGGTCCATGCGTACTTCCGCGGAGGCTACGGACTTTTCGGTCGAGCAACCTACGCTGCCGCCTTAGGGCTACCCGCACTACTGAGATATGGAGGAACAGACAGTAGGCCAGCATCAGAAGTGGATAAAGAAATCGCACATCATGCGCATCAGCTCTCATTTGGTAGCGCAGGAGGGAGCGTCACCTCCTCTTTAAATACACTGACTCAACATCTCTCGACTGGTCTAGCTCTTTGGGGTGACATGCTTTTTGAGCCCGCATTCGATCAGGTAGAGATTGAGGCTTGGCGAACACGGCAATTAGAGGGGGTTGCTAGGCGCATAGACGACCCAGCCAGACTCGCGTACTCGGAACTCAATCGTCTTCTCTTTGGTGACCACCCGATCGGGTGGGAGATGGAGTCAGATGATCTAGCTCCCGATCGACTGTCAGCAGATGTCTTCCGCGCGCTGCATAAGAAAGTGATCTGCCGCGATAACATCGTAATGGGTATTACGGGGGATATCGGCCAACAGGACCTAGACCAAGTGCTGGAGCACTTAATCAAGAGGATTCCCCCCTGCGCGATGGCACTGCCTGAGCCGCCAACTCCCGACATAAGACGAGCCCAAGGGGTCTTCCTGATCGAGAAGGATCTGGACCAGTCGGTAATCGCCATGGCACACCCATCTGACGTCAGGCTCTCGGACGAGCCTGAGTACTTTGCCGCATTGATGGGAAACGCCATCCTGGGCGGCGGCGGGTTCTCCAGTCGTTTGTTGAATCGTGTGCGCACCGAGGAGGGATACTCATATTCGGCAGCGTCACTGTGGACCACTCCACGCAATCACCAAGGTCTGGTGGGAGCGACTACGCGGACACGACCTAGTAATGTGGCGCCCGCCATTGAAGCCATACTTGAGACTATGTCTGTTTTAACCCGGGAAGCTCCAACGCAGGACGAACTCGTCACGACAGTCGCACAGATCGTAAACGGGTTCGTATTTAACTTCGAATCACCGAGCGCGATCGTAGCAAGAAGTATGTATTACCTCGCGCAAGACATGCCCTTGGACTGGCTCGAGCGATACTGGACTGGAGTTCAGGAAGTAACACCTGAGAGCATTCGCTCGGTCTTCGCCGAGCATCTACACCCGAACAAGATGACCATACTTGTGGTGGGTGACCCCAACCGGATCGGCCT
>DLTN01000116.1:42214-118864 GCA_002500925.1 Gemmatimonadales bacterium UBA7835
AAAAAACAGCCTGATCGCTTAGCACTGATCCTCGGTCATCGGGCAGAACCCCAGTGAATAGCGGCGATGCCCCCCGACAACAGATTCCATCCCACCTTGTCGAAGCCGACCGATTCCATCAATGACCCAAGGCCCTCCGGACCGGGGAATTCGCCCACTGATTTCGGCAGATAGGTGTATGCCCAAGGGTGACCCGATACAATCCGACCGATGATAGGCAGGATATTGTGAAAGTAAAAAAGGTATCCCGCACGAACGATCGGGTTTGGTGGTGTGGTGAACTCAAGGACCACAAGCCGTCGACCTGGCTTAAGAACCCTATGAAATTCAGCAAGTCCTCCCCCGAGATCGGAAAGGTTGCGCACGCCGAAGCCAACTGTGGCCCCGTCGAACACATCATCCTCGAATGGTAGGCCTAGCGAATCACCACAAACAGGCCGGACGACCGCATCGCCGATCTTCGAACTACCCTGCACCAGCATCGGATGGGCGAAGTCGGATGCTACAACCGCACCCTTGAAGTCTTCCTCAAAAGCAAGTTCCAGTGAGAGATCATAAGTTCCCGCACAGGCATCCAAGTATGTTCCCCCAGCAGCCGTTTGCCATTGAAGGGCCTTCACCGCCTTTCGCCGCCACAAACGGTCGATATTGAGGCTTAATACATGGTTCAGCAGGTCATATCGAGGTGCAATCTCCGAAAAAATCTGCTGGACCTGTTTTTCGCGCTCAACACCGGATCTTGGAGCGGCATCGGAAGTTGGTTTCATGACGGGTTTCGCTCGCCCGCGTGGCTTAATGGGTGCGGAAGTACCGACGTATACAAGGGGATCAAAGCTAACGCGAAGCGGCAAACACTCCCAACGCCCTTGTGAACGCTTATCAAATGAGTGTTTTTCCTGCTTGCAACATGCATGACCAGAGACTCCCATTGTCCCGCCCATCGAAATATTGGTAGTAAAGTGACTCTAATATGATTCGATCATTACTCTCCCTCTTCACCATAGGACTGGTGACCATTCTAGGGTTAAGCTTGGTCCTGAGCGTGGTGGGGACCGCGATCGGACTCGCATCCTTCCTGCTCTTCAAGGCGGCACCGGTCCTTTTCGTTGGATGGATCGTCGTAAAAGCTTTGGAAAAGCTTCGCGGACGTTCGGTCCTTTCGGATGCAGATCAAAGCTGGCTTGAAGGTGACTGAGCGCCAACGCGAAATTCGGCGCTGAGGTTTTAAGACGGCTAGTCCTTGGCTCAAAGTCGTTGTTCTATGTCCTGACTGACGCTCGACATGCAGCGGTCACACCGGACCAGCTAGCTGCTTTTCAACTGCATCCTTAACTGCATCCAACGCTTTCGCAGCCTCTGATTCCGATGCCGAAACAACCGTCGGAGCGCCGGCATCTCCAGCTTGAGCAACAGCCGCATCAAGTGGGACTCGACCTAGAAAGGGCAACCCCATTTCTTGAGCCAGGGCTTCCCCTCCGCCACTCCCAAAGACATCCCCGCTCATATTTTCAACAATCCCAAGCACACGGGTGTTCACCCGCTCGAACATCTTAATTCCGCGACGCACATCTCCCGTCGCAACCTGCTGCGGCGTGGTGACCATCACGGCCCCGTCGAGATCGATGGTCTGAACTAAGGAAAGTTGCGCATCGCCAGTACCCGGGGGCATGTCGACAATCATGATATCGAGAGACCCCCAGTCCACCTGTTCAAGAAACTGCTTGAGGATCCCGCTTATTAGCGGCCCTCGCATGATCGCCGGCTGATCTTCCTCGAGTAAAAAGCCTAGGCTCATCAAACGCACGCCATGCGCCTCAATCGGATCAATCATCTCTTGGCCCTTCTCACCCGTCACGCTTGGGCGGCGATTGACTCCGAACATCAGCGGGATATTTGGCCCGTAGATATCCGCATCTACCAACCCCACTCTGTGTCCAGCCTTTGCAAAGACTGCTGCTAGGTTAGCCGCCACCATCGACTTCCCCACTCCCCCCTTGCCCGAACTCACTGCAATGACCTGAGAAACCTGCGACAACAAACCCGGCTTCGGTGTCGGTGCCGGCACTGATCCCGGCTTCAATCCACCGCCACCACTTTCTTGTCCTCCAGAGGCCATCTGCGGCAGCTGCACGTTTATCTTTACGTCAGACACACCTTCTAGCGCCTCCACGGTCAAACGAGCCTGCTTTAGCAGATCGCTGGCGTCCTCCGACCCTAGCTGAAATTGAAAGCGGACGGAACCTGATTCGTCAGCCTCGAGGTTCTGAACGACACCAGCGGCGACGAGGTCACGACCCGAACCGGGATGCTTCACGGCCGCTAGAGCGGACATTACGGAGCGACGAAGGTCTTCGGAATTCATTGATGATCCGGAGCCCATAGCTCCATTGACGAAAGCGATTTCAGTGGATGACGAGCAGGAAAAACTCGGCGCGCAAATTTACCCAATAACCAACAAGAAGTTCAACGCAGGTATTCCTTGCTCCTCTGAGGGTACGACTTAGGCGACGGACCGTTGCGCCTCAGTCATGGGAGCCTGAGATTGAAGACTCGTGATCTTTTGGCTCGCGCTAAACGCTCACTGAAGTCATTCGTCACCTGCCCCCGCCTAGCTTGATGAACGGTATCCCCTCCACACCGTCTCCTGTCAATGAACCTATTTTCTCATACGCACCCGGAAGCCCCGAGCGTGCTGAGCTCCGGTCAGAGCTAACCCGCCAGACAGAGCAGGTAATCGATATCCCTCTGATCATTGGGGGCCAAGAGGTTCGGACTGGAAACACGATCGATGTAGTCATGCCGCACAACCATGGGCATGTCCTAGCGAAAGCCCACATGGCCGGTCCGAAAGAAGTCCGCCATGCTATCGAAGAAGCCAACAAGGTACATCGTGAGTGGTCGATGATGAGTTGGGAGGACCGAGTCGCCGTCTTCCTGAAGGTTGCCGATCTACTCGCCGGGCCTCGCCGAGCCAAACTGAACGCCGCCACCATGCTCGGCCAGAGCAAGAATGCTTACCAAGCGGAAATCGACGCCGCGTGTGAAATCATCGACTTCTTTCGCTTCGGAGCTCACTTCGCCGAGATCATCTACGGGGAACAGCCGATCTCAGATCCCGGCATCTGGAATAGGGCCGAATACAGAGCGCTCGAAGGCTTCGTCTATGCGGTGAGTCCTTTCAACTTCACAGCGATTGGGGCCAACCTGCCTGGAGCTCCAGCAATGATGGGCAACGTCTCGGTCTGGAAGCCATCGCACGGCGCACTCTTGTCGAATTACTACCTGATGGAACTCTTTGACGAGGCGGGGCTTCCACCAGGTGTAATTAACTTCGTACCCGGTGACCCGGTGGAGGTCACCAAAGTTGTGATGGACGATCAAACCTTTGCGGGCCTTCACTTCACGGGATCCACTGATGTTTTCCGTAGCTTCTGGAAGACCATTGGTAACAACATCAGTACGTACCGCTCGTACCCTCGCATCGTGGGTGAAACTGGCGGCAAGGACTTCATAGCAGTCCACCCATCAGCAGATTTGGCAGCAGTGAAAACCGCAATCGTTCGAGGCGCCTTCGAATACCAGGGACAAAAATGCAGCGCTGCCTCTCGAGCCTATATCCCTGAGAGCATGTGGGACGCACTGAAGGATCCGCTTATCGCGGAAACCGCATCTCTGAAAATGGGGGACGTTCAGGATTTCTCTAATTTTCTCAACGCAGTCATAGACAGAAAAGCTTATGATAAGATCAAGCGTTACATCGATGATGCAGAGGCGTCCGCGGACGCTGAAGTGATCGTCGGGGGACACTGTGACGCGTCCACAGGATACTTCATTAGTCCTACGATTATCGTCGCGAGAGATCCGAACTACGTGACGATGTGCGATGAGATCTTCGGACCGGTAATAACGTTATACATCTACCCGGACGAAGAGTGGGAAAAGACACTGGAGTTAGTGGACTCTACCTCACAGTATGCGCTTACGGGGGCGATTTTCGCCAAAGATCGTCGAGTTATCCGTCACGCAACCAACGCTCTCTGCCACTCAGCGGGCAATTTCTACATCAATGACAAGCCAACCGGTGCAGTTGTGGGCCAGCAACCTTTTGGAGGTTCGCGTGGTTCCGGAACTAACGATAAGCCAGGTTCGATGTTTAACCTTCTTCGGTGGGTCAGTTCTCGATCAATTAAGGAAAACTTCGTTCCCGCTACTGAATATCCTTATCCTTTCCTCTCCGACGACTGAACCAGTAAGCAAAGGGTGGTGTTCTTTGCACAATGGATAGCTGCTTAGGTTTCTCATCGGGCAAACATCAATGGCTTAGCCAATCAGCCAGAAAGTGCCTGCTCAAAATCTGCGATGAGGTCCTCTGCGGCCTCTATTCCAATACTTAAACGCACGAAACCGTCCGGAATTCCCTGAGCCCTCCTCAGATCCGGCGTGAGACCGGCATGCGAGGTGTAGCGAGGCTGGGATACGAGGGTCTCTACACCACCAAGGCTTGGAGCGCACATCCCAAGCTTCAGGTGCTCCATGAAGTCATCAGCAGCTTCCCCACCACCTTTCAGCACTATGCTGACCATGCCGCCGAAGCCATTCATAATTTCCTGAGCTAACTCGTGGTCTGGATGCGATTCAAGACCCGGATAGAGCACGCGCTCGACTTCCGATCTCGACTCGAAAAACCGTGCTACAGCCATTGCGTTTTCGTTGTGGCGCTTCAGTCGAACGTCCAGCGTTTTAATTCCTCTATCCAGAAGCCAAGCGGCATGTGGGTCTAGCGAAGGGCCATATAGGCGAGACATTTTCGTCACCTCTTCGATCACTTCAGATGGACCAGTGACCACTCCTGCGATGAGATCAGAATGTCCTCCTAGGTACTTAGTGGCGCTCTGAACTACCACATCAATACCCACATTAGCTGCCCGGAAGTTGACCGGCGAAGAGAACGTCGCATCGCACACCACGTGGATACCTTTTTCCTTAGCCATTGCAATGATTGGCCTTGGATCAATAATTCGAAGGGTAGGATTGACCGGAATCTCTATGTAGAGCAAACGTGTCTCGGGAAGCAGTGCCTTTTCCCACTCTCCCATATCTGGATCCACAAACGTTGTCGCGATGCCTCTTCTAGGAAGCTCCTGACCAAGTAGCGCATGTGTTGCTCCATACAGTCCCGATGCCGCAACGATGTGATCTCCAGCCTTGGTCAAGGCGAGTAGTGTCATAGCGACAGCAGCCATACCGCTACCAAGCGCAACGCCCGCCTCCGTACCCTCTATCGCCGCCACTTTCGCACCGACCAGAAGTTGATTCGGGTTGTTACCAAAACGAGAATAGAGGAGTTCGCCATCGTCCGGAGTCGCCCAATGGAACGTGGAACTCTGCACGATTGGCGGGACCACTGGTGCACCAGACACTCGGTCTTCGTGACCGCCGTGGACACTGGTCGTTGCTAAGTGGGCTTCTCTTTTCTGCTTCGCCATGGCTCCAGTTCGTTCGAGTCTACATCAAATGCGCTACTAGTTGACTTAACGCATGAAAACTTCCGGATTTAGAGCTTCGAAATACTAGACCACGCTCAACAAGAGACTCGAGTGCCATAACCCCGCTTCTATCCGGTGCGATTTGATCCACCGCATCTGCGTTAATCGCCCTTTTCGCCTCCAGTCGATCCCATACCTGTCGCTCTTGGTCTGAGAACGTCCCGACGAGTGTGAATTGGCTCGGTGCCGTCTCCACTACCGCTGCCAACTTCTGGCGCTGCAGAACCCCCTCTACCTGTAAAAGATGAGGTTCGCGAACTCCTCTGAATACGAAGAGGGCGTCCTGTCTTTCGTCTG
Organism: Gemmatimonadales bacterium UBA7835; assembly: GCA_002500925.1. Classification (GTDB taxonomy): domain Bacteria; phylum Gemmatimonadota; class Gemmatimonadetes; order Longimicrobiales; family Gaopeijiaceae; genus UBA2589. The sequence continues at coordinate 48,058 of DLTN01000116.1, forward strand.
CCAAGTATTGCTTAAGTAGCTTGGCGACTACTTCGTCCGCGCACGAGTAGTCAATGATTCCTACTTCTGAAAAGTCAATCAGAGAGACTGAGAGTGTTCCTGCGCCCCGCAACTGGGTCTCAATCGCCATTCGCACTGCACGCCCCGTTGGACGAGTGATAAGACTTGAATGCAGAGATGTAACACTCCTCTGAAGCACCTCACCGACATCAATGGCAATCGGATCCGGAGCGTCAGCCGTCACGGCCCGACTACTGCTGGTAGAGTTATACTGATCTGCGTACCCGGGAGAGGTGCCATCCCATCCACCATAGGTAGAGAATCGTCCCACTCCGGGACCTGGGATATCCGCGCTGTGCCGCTCCTTGCGCTGATAAGACCGCTCCACTTCCTCACCTGTTTGCGAATCTGCTGTAAGCCCTGGCCACGACCAGGGTCGGCAAAACGCGTAAGTCCTTGTAAGAATGCGGCTTCTAACGCTGTGGAGTCACTCCACCTATCACCGTAGCGCGCAGAGTGCTCGTCCGACAACGATCCCTTGAAACCTCGACCACGGTCCATCACCGAGATTACGATCACGAAACGACCGAGCCTCTTCGCCCAGTTGTAGGCCTGTGCAGCTACCCACCCCGGACCGTCAGCGTGCTCTATAATGTTCTGGCAAACCTCAGAGAGCATGACCGAGAACGGAATCACACTGGAACTAGGGTAGCCCAGCTTTGATGTGAGCATTGCACTGGCTCTACCCTGAACCTGATCCACGATCTCATGAACATCATGATTGGTGTTGATAGCTGTGATCTCTAGTAAAACGTCCGATGCTCGCGATACTGCCCCGCTGGTATCCTCTTCACACTCGAATACTTTCTGCGCGTGGGAGTAGAACCCCATGCGACCCAAGTACCCTTGTACATCAGCATTGTCGGGCAATTCTATCCGTGGACGCATGCCCAACGTTTCTCCTGCTACCGAGCCAGCCAACAGAAGACCAACCATACCGTTGGGATCGACCCACCGAAGATGGCGAGCATCGAATAGGACACGCTCACCCTTGAATTGGACCACCTCGTCCAAAAATTCGTCGATCGAAGATTGGTCCATTGACCCGGGAACAGCTATGACGTTCAGAGTTTTACCTCGGTTTATAAATTTATGAATGAATCACCCAAAATATCGCGTGAAGCGTCAGCCAAGCGATTGGTGAGTCCCTCGATCCCCTTGTGATCCACACTTTCCGCAGCAACCCGGTTGGCGACATGCGCAGAAGCGACCGGAGTCATTCCGGCTAAAAGTCGTCCACACATGACAGCACCCCACACGTCGCCACATCCCGTCGGATCCCCAAGTTTACGCTTCACAGTAACCTCCTCAACGAAGGTTCGCCCGTTTACTCGATACGCCACGATCACTCCACCGGAACCAAAAGTCACCGACGCAACCCTCGGGCCGGCCGCGAGAAGATCCTTAAAACCTCTCGGTCCATCGGGAGTTTCGGTTAAGAGCCCATACTCATCTTTATTCATCTGGACGACATCGAAGCAACTTAGCCACGACCTCCACTCATGAAGTGGCCTAGGCGTCCGTTTTCCACCGAGCCCCGTATGGAGAAAAAGGGAGTGCAGATCTGCATATATCATTCCAGATGAGCGACTGCGGTACTCTCGCATCCCATCAAGATCAAGTTCGTGACCGGAGACAAAGTTCACGAGAGTAGCGTCACAACCCTCTAGTGCTTGCAATAGCTCATCCGCTCTCCATCCAGAGACTCCACCCAACAATGTTTCTGTCCGAGTCTCTGAGTCCTTGTAAGCGATCTCCACCCGATTGTTCAGCTCTTGAACTTTCACAAGGCGGGCGTCGCACCTGGGGATATCTGAGAACAGACGCCGGACATCATGGATTACATCTTTCCCAACTCGGGATGCAACTCGAACACCCCAGTTGCTCGGCAATGTTGCAACAGCACCGGCAACAGCATACCCCACTCCACCCCAACCCACGAAAGGATCTCTTCCCACTGGAATGATTCTATCGAAGACCATCGTTCCCACGATCCCTAGAGTGCAAAGACCCTTTGTCACGCCACTTCGTCGATTACAAACACCCCTGCTGCCCCTATGACACCAGCCGTAGCGGGGAGAGAACCTGGCACGATCTGGCACGCATCAACCGCACTCGAGAAGGCGCGATTGCTCAGGGACTCACGCAACGGATCCAATAAATACTCAGCTGCACGCGTCACGCCCCCCACCAATACAATCATCTCGGGGTTGAAAAGGTTTACAACATTGGCCAATCCTATCCCAAGCAGCTCGGCAGTCTCATGAATCAGTCGAGCAGAAAGAGCGTCCCCGTCCAGAAGAGCGTCGTATACGGTCTCAGCTGTTATCCGGTTCAGGTCTCCCTCAACCATAGCAGAAAGAACGGATTTATCCCCAATCGTTAATGCATCGCGAGCTCGCGCCGCGATACTGGGGCCAGAAGCGTAGGCCTCAAGGCAACCCCGATTCCCACAAGCACAAGTGCGACCCTCAAAGTTGATCGTCGTATGCCCCAATTCGAACGCACTGCCGCTCGCTCCACGCATGAGCTGGCCTCTTTCGAGGTAGCCGCCACCAATGCCTGTGCCTATAGTAACACCCACGAGCGACTCCACCCCTTGACCAGCACCTAGCCACCACTCAGCGAACGTGGCACAGTTGGCGTCATTGTCGAGAGATGCAGGTAACTCTAACGCGCTCGAGATGCGAGATCTGATCGGGAAGCCATCCCACCCAAGATTGGGAGTAGAAACGATAACGCCCTGATCTAGATCCAGAGCCCCCGGACAGCCGATTCCAACGCCAGCAAAATCTTCTTGGCAACCGCCCTCTGCTTTAAGGGTCTGCTCGACAACGCCCTCGGCCATGGAAGCAATTCTTTTGACCGCATCTTCCGGTCCTCTCTCTGGGTAAGTGGGCTCCGACCGGATCGCAGCTGGCTTGCCACCGGTTAAAGGAACAGCAGCCACGACTAGGTTCGTTCCTCCAATATCTACACCTAAAACCCACCGCCCCTTCATATGAATTGCGATCAACCCTCACCAAGGTTGAGAACAGCCAGGAACGCCTCCTGCGGGATATCTACGGTGCCAACCTGTTTCATCCGACGTTTCCCTTCTTTCTGTCTTTCGAGAAGTTTCCGTTTCCGCGAGATGTCACCTCCATAGCACTTTGCGGTCACGTTTTTCCGAAGAGCCTTCACATTAGTTCGCGCAATCACATCGTTGCCGACAGCTGCTTGAAGTGCGACCGCAAACTGCTGGCGAGGAATAAGATCTTTCAGCTTCCTAACTAAGTCACGTCCGTAATCGTACGCTTTGTCTTCGTGAATGATCACGCTGAAAGCATCAACCGGGTCGCCATTCACCAAGACATCAAGACGAACCAGTTTGTCCGCTCTATACTCTCTAAATTCATAATCCAGAGCAGCATAACCGCGGGTGCCACTCTTAAGACGATCATAGAAATCAAGGACGATCTCCGATAGCGGTAAATCGAAATCGAGCTCGACCCTCTGAGTGTCTAGATAGTTCATACTCTTGAAGACGCCTCTCCGGTCATGACAAAGCTTTTGAACATTCCCTATGTACTCACTCGGACAAAGGATTCTAGCTGACACGATCGGCTCGGAGATCGAATCGATACGACCTCGTTCAGGCAGGAGGGACGGACTCTCTACCTGCAGGTCAGAACCATCCGAGAGCGTAACGTGGTACTCAACGTTGGGAACTGTAGTAATAAGATCCACATCGAACTCTCTCTCGAGTCGTTCTTGGATAATCTCCATGTGCAGGAGGCCAAGAAAACCACAACGAAATCCGAACCCGAGAGCGACCGACGTCTCAGGCTCGTACTGGAGGGACGCATCGTTGAGGCTTAGTCGTTCCAACGCATCCCGAAGATCCTCGTAATCGTCTGAGTCAGTTGGGTACAGCCCCGCAAAAACCATGGGCCTTGCTTCTTGGTAGCCAGGAAGCAGTTCATCGGACCGTCTATCTGCATCCAGTATGGTGTCGCCGACTTTTGTATCTGCGACTTCTTTGATAGCTGCTACTACATAGCCAACCTCACCGGGCCCTAATTTTTCTTGAGGGATCCGTCCAAGTCGCATGCAACCGACTTCGGTAACTTCGTAGCGGACATCTGCATTACCAAAGGTGATCCGCATACCCGAACGAAGGTATCCATCGACTACTCGAACCGACGGCACAGCTCCAAGGTACTTGTCATAATAGGAGTCAAAAATCAGAGCTCGGGTAGGCGCCGTGTGATCTCCTTTGGGAGCGGGAACTCGCTCGACTACAGCCTCGAGGATATCGGGGATTCCAACCCCCTCCTTAGCACTAGCTAGCAGAATTGATTCTGGATCTACTCCCAGAAGGTCTGCAACCTCACTGCGGCGACGCTCAGGCTCTGCTCCCGGGAGATCAATCTTGTTGATGACCGGTATAATCTCTAAATCGGCCTCAAGAGCGAGGAACAGGTTAGAGAGGGTCTGTGCCTGAACTCCCTGGGTTGCGTCTACAACTAAGATCGCTCCCTCGCACGCAGCAAGAGACCGAGAAACCTCATATGTAAAGTCGACGTGTCCCGGTGTATCGATCAGGTTTAGTTCGTACTCGATACCATCGGCTGCCACATACTCCATCCGCACTGCATGGAGCTTGATAGTAATACCCCGTTCACGCTCAAGTTCGTTGTCATCAAGGACCTGCTCACGCATTTGCCTCTGGTCAAGCGTACTCGTGCCCTCAAGTAATCGATCAGCGAGGGTAGACTTGCCGTGATCGATATGGGCGACGATGCAGAAGTTACGAATGAGGTGAGTCTGCACGGACTGGGATAGGAATGGTGAACGGAGACGGTTTAAAGAGGTTGTCAAGTTAACGGGCACCGACGTTGTGACGTAGCCGAGAGCCTCGTGAATCAATCAACTAGGCTGAGAAGAGCGACGGGGTACCCGGCACAGCAGAGCCCCGGTAGCTTCCTTTCCTCCAATGCCTGACATAAAGACCCCCCATTCCACTCGCGCTCGCGCGGATCTACTCGACCCTGCTTCGCTGTCACAGCTAGGCGGAATCGAGTTAGTCGCTCGCGAGGTCGTAGAGGGATTTCTAATGGGTCTACACAGATCTCCACACCGCGGTTTCTCGGCCGAATATGCGGAGCTGAGAGCGTACCAAGCAGGCGACGACCTCCGTTACATCGACTGGCGCATGTTCGGTCGATCGGACCGCTACTACGTGAAGCAGTTCGAGGAGGAAACTAGTTTGCGAGCTTATCTGCTTGTCGACATAAGTGAGTCTATGGGATGGAGTTCAAACCCCAGCGCCCAAGTGTCCAAGCTTTGGTATGCGAAACATTTAGCAGCCTCGTTGGCACTTATTCTGCTCCGCCAAGGTGACGCCGTAGGAATGGCCGCGTTCCATGATCAGGTCGCCAACCGAGTTCGTGTGCGCGGTGGCCGTCGTCAATTCCACGAGGTTGCCAGACACCTCCAGGATCTTGATGCAAAAGGTGGTACCTCCGCTGAAGGTGCACTACGTGAAATGGCTCTCCGCCTCCACCGCCGCGGACTAGTGATCCTCTTTTCGGATCTACTCGTCTCGCGAGAGGAGACGCTAAATGCACTGAAGTACCTACGTCATCACGGGCATGAGGTCTTAGTCTTCCACCTAATCGACCCAGGTGAACGCGAGCTGCCCGCAGCGTCAGAAGCACGGTTTTATGATCCTGAGACGAACAACGAACTTCTGGTAAGTGTCGCTGATATCCGGTCCGAATACCGCGAAGCGGTAAAAGAGGCGCTGCAAGAATGGCGTCGCGATCTCTTGCCCCATGGGATCGGCTACGAAGTCACCGACACGGACCGCCCAATGTCCTTAGCACTGCGCACCTACCTACGAAAGCGAGAGCGGCTCGGCTGAGGCCACGGCACGGTCTATGGGAACCCTGACTCCACTGTTTCTAGTTGCAGCCGTATCCGTCGGCATACCGATCTATCTGCATCTATTTCAGCGTCATCAGGCGCGAAGGCTCTCCTTTCCCGCTCTTAGGTACCTTGAACGAACTGAGCGCGAGCACGCGCGTCAGATCCGCCTCAGACAGTTACTCCTCCTCTTGTTTCGCGTTCTTGCTTTGCTCCTTCTCACAGGTGCTGGAGCTCGTCTCTTCATCCCGTCGCTAAACGGATCACACGCTCCCACCGCCACCGTTATCGTCCTGGATAATTCCCTGAGCAGCGGACTGGTAGTCGGTGAGATCCGACTTCTTGATGAGCTCAAAGCCATCGCCTTCAGGACACTCGATGTGGCTTCAGATGAGGATCGATTCTGGGTGATCAGGGCCGGCGAGCCATGGCTACCCGCTATACCTGGTAGCATGGATGCTGCAAGACGAGTAATCGAGCAGAGCGAAGTGAGCGAGGCTGGTTCGGACTTGAGTTCCGCAATCGAACGAGCGGTTCGACTTCTAGAGACCTCTAACATGGAGCACCACGAGATCCATCTCCTCTCCGATCTCCAGAATACAGCATTCAGCATGTCCCGTCCCGCGGTTGCACAGGGCATCCCGGTGGTGACCTGGACAGGGCACAAACCTCAGGTCACGAATCGCGCACTTACTTCTGTGGTCGTGGGAGGTGGCCTTCCACCCCTAGAAGGACAGCCGGCCTCGGTAACGATCGAGTCGCTGGAGTCCACCTTCGAGGGCGACACGATGCATGTACCGATCCGTCTTGTTCTCAACGAACGCATCCGTGGTGCAGCCTCTCTTCCACCAGGAGCCCAAACAACGATCTCTATTCCTTCATCTGGAACGGGATGGGTCACTGGATATGCCGATGCTGACCCTGACGACCTTCGGGCTGACGACAGACGCTTTTTCGCATATCAATCACGTCTGGCAACGAAAGTAGCGGCAGTCGGTGATGTGGGTGTCTTTGTAACCGAAGCACTCGCAGTGCTAGGAGAGGCCGAACGCGTGGAACAGGTGAGCGCTGCAGAGGCCGACGTAGTCATATCCGCAAATGGTATCGGGTTGGATCAAGCATATAGGTCAGCGGTGATCGTGCCCGCTGCAGACCTCACCCTGATACCTGGCCTCAACAGACGCCTCGCTAACTCGGGCATCCCGTGGCGCTTGGAACCCCGAGAAGAAACCGGAGGAACCTCGCTGAAGGGACAAACACTCCCAGATCCACTCAGAGGTGTGCAGGCAAGTTCGTGGTTCAACCTGACTATTTCGGGAGACCCACCAGCTCCTCCCCGGGTTATCGCCGAAGTGAGCAGTCGCCCATGGGCTGTAGAGGGGATAGACAGCTTTGGAAGACCTTACATGCTCTTAGCTTCGAGCCTAGATGAAAAAGCCACGAGTCTCCCAGTCTCGACCGGCATGCTTCGCTTCGTTGACTGGATAACTAGTGAATGGGCAGGATCAAGCGGCCTACTCAATGCATATTTAACAGGATCAACAGTTCCAGTCCCGTCAGCAGCGACACACGTGAGGTTCCCTTCAGGTCGAGAAGTCGAAATAGACGGAACTCGCACAGTGCGAGGTACAGGAGAAGCCGGCTTCTATACCTTTTTCAGGCAGGATTCCATCTTATCAATCTTAGCGCTAAATCCACCTTCCTCAGAGTCTTTTCTCGATCCGATTGAAGCCTCGGACCTGCAGGAGGCAATAGGAAACAGCGTAATACCTATAGATCGAAAAGAGGCTTGGGACCTCTCGGTATACAGAGCACGACAAGGTCCAGAACTATGGTGGCCACTGCTACTTGGCATGTTGCTTTTGCTGCTCGCTGAAGCACTTATGGCGACATCTGGACCGGCTAGCCCCTTGAGTGGCCTAGGTGGGTCCTTTGGGAGCACGGAAAGTGGAGACTAGCCTCCTTCTCAGAGCACTCGAATCCTCTCCTGCGATCAAGGATTTAAGTGCAAATATGCCGCCGCCAGGAGCTAGGCAGGAATTGGGAGGAGCGATCGGTTCTCTTGGCTCTGCAGCCATTGCAGCTTTGCATCGTGCCCACCCGCGAAAGACGTTCGTGACGATATGTGAATCTCCACACGATGCACTTTCTCTTCAGAATGACCTAGAAGCGCTCCTCGACAATATCGAGCAGATATTCTACTACCCCCAAGAAGAAACACTCCCGTACGAGGATTCCCGACCGCACTTCGCAATCGGAGGCCAGAGGGTCGAAGCTGTCGAGGCTATCCTCTCTGGGCGAGCCCGTGTCATCGTAACCTCATCGCGCTCGCTGCAAGAGAGGGTTCCAATACCTGTTCATCTGACCGAACTGCGCTCTACTTACAAGGTCGGCGACCAGTTGCCATTCGGGAACTTGTCGAAGGCCCTCGAGAAAAGAGGCTTTGAACGCGTTTCCCTAGTCGAGCAAGTAGGGCACTTCGCAGTGCGCGGAGGTATCCTAGATGTCTTCTCTGTATCCGCTGGCGACCCAGTAAGACTGGAATTCTGGGGTGACGAGATAGTGTCGATCCGCACTTTTGATGTGACAGACCAACGGTCCAACGGAACTCTTCAGGAAACGCACATACTCCCCGTCGACTTGCGACGTCCGAATACCGAAGAAGAAATAACCGAGAATACATCAGAGTCACTAGTGGAGGTACTCCCCTCTGATGCAATTCTTGTTCAGGTCGGCGAGTGGGACATGGGCGCGGATTTCAATAAGAGATGGGCCCGCGTCTCTACCATGTACGACAACCTTGTCGACTCTGGAGCGTCACCGGAATTGCCGAGCCACCTTTTTATACCGTCAGATAAGCTTTCAGATCGGCTAAGCCGACTCTCACGTATCGACTTAACCGAGAGGCGAGACACCTCTTTGTGTGTCAACTCTGCAGAGCCCCCCACGATCGACCGAGACATGGGAAGGCTGGAGAACTACCTGAAGGAAGGCTCTGACAACGGATTCTCCAGCCTAATCTTATGCGAGAATAGTGGCCAGCTCCAACGACTTGAAGAAATCCTTGGAGGGCTCAAAAGGATTCCGTCGGGGACAAGTCTTGGGCTCGGTGCACTCGCAAGCGGATTCGAAATCCTATGCAGTGACCCACCGCTTAGAGTGTTAAGTGATCACGAGGTCTTTCGACGCACCCGTCGGGTTCGCCGCAACCGAAAGTTTCGCGGCTCTGTCGCGATCGAAAGCCTCGCGCAGCTGACCCCTGGAGCATTCGTAGTTCATATGGATCACGGAGTTGGTCAATTCCAACGTCTGGAACACATTCATGTCGCAGGCCAAGAACTCGAGGTCATGGTTATTGAGTACGCAGCAGGCGATATGCTCAGAGTACCAGTCGCTAAGCTTGACTTAATAGAACGCTGGGTCGGGGAATCGGAAGACGCAAAGCCGCCGCGTGTTCATCGGATTGGCGGGAAACGGTGGAAAACCCTCCGTAAGAAAACGGAGCGGGTGATCGAGGAGATGACCACAGAACTGCTCGAGCTATACGCTAGCCGACAGACAGTAAGCGGGCACGCATTCAGTGAAGATACCCGCTGGCAACTAGAAATGGAGTCTTCCTTCCTATATGACGATACGCCCGATCAAAGAAAGGCAGCAGAGGCAGTTAAAAGAGACATGGAAGCACCAAGGCCCATGGATCGACTAGTTTGCGGTGACGTCGGGTACGGAAAGACAGAAATCGCTATCAGGGCCGCCTTCAAGGCGGTACAGGACGGCAAGCAGGTAGCTGTGCTGGCACCGACTACTATCCTAGTCGAGCAACACCGACATTCGTTCGGAGAACGCCTCGCTGATTATCCGGTCCGTGTGGGTTCGCTCAGTCGCTTCCAGACTGGGAAGCAGCAAAAAAAGGGGTTGGCAGCGATGGCTGGAGGAGAGACAGACATCGTCATTGGAACACACCGGCTCCTGTCAGAGGATGTAGTCTTCAAGAATCTGGGTCTACTGATAGTCGACGAAGAACAGCGGTTCGGTGTGAAGCATAAAGAAAAGCTGAAGAAACTAAAAAGTTCTATCGACGTCCTAACCCTAAGTGCGACACCAATCCCGCGCACACTCTACCTGTCTTTATCTGGGGTCCGTGACCTTTCGCTGATCCGGACACCGCCTAGAGACCGAATGCCGATCTTTACGAACGTGATCCAGTGGACAGACCAACTTCTCGCGGAGGCGCTGCAGCGAGAGCTTGATCGCGGTGGTCAGGCATTCTTTCTACACAACCGGATCGACACAATTTACACCGTAGCGGAGGAGATCAGGGAGCTCATCCCAGAAGCGCGAATCGGTATCGCGCATGGCCAGATGGCGGGAGGAGAACTAGACAAAATAATGAGGGTTTTTGTAGATGGCGGGATCGACATCCTCGTGTGTTCGTCAATCATCGAGAACGGGCTCGACGTGCCTAACGCCAACACGCTAATTGTCGACCGGGCTGACCGATTCGGTCTATCACAGCTGTATCAAATTCGAGGTCGTGTGGGGCGCTCTGACCGACGGGCTTACTGCTATTTGCTAGTACCAAATGACGTAAACGAAGACGCGGAAAGGCGACTTCGTGTCCTTGAGCAGTATACCGAACTGGGTGCTGGGTACTCGGTGGCCATGCGTGACCTAGAGCTTCGAGGTGCGGGCAACCTTCTAGGTGCAGATCAATCTGGCTTCGCAAGCCAGATTGGACTCGACGCATATATGCGATTACTGAAGAAGACTGTAAAACGAATAGAAAAAGGAGAAGCCGAGATTGAGTGGCCCGTCCCAGACGTCACAGTGGCTGGAGCTACCTTATTTCCAGACCAATATGTTCCGGATTCGCACCAAAAGCTTCATCTTTACAGACGGCTCTCGAAAGCGGAATCGCAAACCGAGATCGAGGCACTTCGTGATGAGCTCGCTGACCGGTACGGTCGGTTACCGGACGAAGTCAAACGTCTTCTGGACGCGGCCGAGATCCGAATCCTCGGTAAGCTTCTCGGACTGGAGAGGGTTATCGTTCGAGAGGATTGGGCGCGCCTCTCATTCAGAGAGGGGGTCGTGCCCAAGATAGCGAATCTTGAAGGACCTCTGAGAAAAATACAGGTCAGTATGGACGTACTCCGAGTGCATCCACTGTCTATTAAGCTAACCCGAGAGGGGTTTGAGTCGATGATAGAAGCAGTCGTAGTAATGCTATCGGCACTTCGGGTTTCAAGAGATAAGGCGGCATGAGTTTTCACGACGGTACGCATAACTGGAATCACGAATGAACCGTAAAACAATCCTGGTCCTGACAATGGGAGTCCTGACGGTCAGTTGCTCAGGCGAACAGAATACCGATGGACTAGTCGCACTGGTAGATAACTATACGCTGAGCATAGACGACGCAGTCGATCTGCTAGTTGATGAAGAACGGCTTGCAGCTGATGCCGGCGTTGTCAAAGCTGTCGCCGAGCTGTGGTTGAACTACACCCTCCTTGCCGAAGCGACCGCGACTGACTCCACATTTTCTATGCTCGACTTCGAGCCACTGGTCATGCGGCAGGCGCAGCAGGTCATGGTCTTTCAACTGCGTGACTCGGTGATCCAAGTCGACACCTTTATGACCGAAGAAGAACTCAGACAGCGCTACGAGACCGAAGAGCCAGCACTCGAGATTAGGGCAAGGCACATAATGTTCCAGCTGCCCATCGGAGCTACCCCAGTCCAAAGAGATAGCGTCGCAGCAGCACTATCCAGTGTCCGAGACCGAGTCCTCAGAGGCGAGAACTTCTCCGGACTAGCGCAAGAGCTCAGCCAGGATCCGGGGACAGCATTGAACGGAGGTGACCTCGGATCATTTGGCCGTGGCGATATGGTAACCCCATTCGAGGAGGCAGTGCTGGCCCTAGAGCCGGGTGAGATCAGCGAGGTAGTAGAGACACCGATGGGACTCCACATTATCCGTCTCGAAGAGCGCCATTTCAGGGCATTCGAAGAAGCAGCAACTCTATACCGGAGTCAGATCCAAGCAAGGACTGTACAGGAGGCAGAATCGGCCTTCGTGGCCAGTCTGTACAACCGGGCTGCACCTATGATTGTCGAAGGAGCGGTCGAAATCGTCCGAGAGTTGGCTGAAAACCCAAGCTCTTCACTATCGGGGCGCGCCACACGTCGCCCTGTTATTGAGTGGGACGGGGGTGCTGTATCCGTGGGAGACATGAAAACACTTATACAACTGGAGTCACCAACACTCCCGATGCAGCTTTCGGAGAGTTCCGACGATCAGTTGATAGAATTTCTTCGCAGCCTAGCGCGACGTGACCTGCTCATCCGCGAGGCGGAATCTGAGGGGCTACGGCCGGCCAGAGACAGTGTCGAGGCCATGATCACAGAAGCGGGTACCCAGCTACGTAATGCCGCGCGTGTACTCGGGTTCTTAGACCTCGACCAAGCTCCAGGAGAGGCTCTAGAGATCGCTGTCGCCCGTGCAGTAGAAAACGCTTTAGTGGATAATCTATCGGGGGCCACACAGATCGTTCCCCTAGGCCTTGTAGGTTTCCAACTGCGCGAAGGGACTTCGAGCGGAGTATTCGACGAAGGGGTAGGTCAAGTGGTACTTGATGTCGCTCAGATAAGAGCTGCCCGGCAACTCTCTCCCGTGGAGGAGACCCTTACCACGCCCACCACAGCCGACACGATCGGACGATAACAGGAACCCTTAAATGGTCGGGGGTTACGAGACTTGATAATGAAATATAACGTCCTAGTAGCCGCACTAATCCTTCTCTTTCCGAGAGGGGGTCAAGCCCAGCTTCAAGACCTAGATGTCGTCGACCGTCTCATCGCGGTAGTTGGAGACTCAGCAATCGTCCAGACGCAGGTCCAGGAAGAGATTCAGAGAATGCAGCTTGGAGGCGCACCGGTCCCGAACCCGGGTACCGCCGACTACGACGCCCTTTTCGAGCGGATTCTCAATCGCTTCATCGACCGTTTACTCGTGCTTCAAGCGGCCGCAAGTGACTCACTTTTGCAAGTCAGTGACGAGACCATCAACGAACGAGTCACCGAGCAAATCACTCAACTCACAACTCAGTTCGGAGGGCAAATCCAATTACAGGAAGCACTCTCCGCAGAAGCACTAACACTCACAGAGTACAGAGATATACTCAGCAACGAGCAGCGTGTGCGACAGATAGAACAACTGTTCTATCAGTCCCGCCTCCGTGAGGCCCAACCAGTCGAAGTTTCGGAAGAAGATTTACTCGAACGGTTTCAGGAAGCCCGGGGCCAGCTCGAGCAGCGGCCAAAGTTAATGACAATACGACAGGTGGTGGTCCAGCCCGTCTCCACCGAAGCCGCGGTAGACACAGCCCGTGCACTAGCCGAGGACCTTTTGACTCGGGTCAGAGCGGGAGAGGACTTCGCAGAGCTCGCGATACAATATAGTGGAGACCCTGGAAGTGCAGCGCTTGGGGGAGATCTCGGCTGGTTCCGACGTGGGCGAATGGTTCGCGAGTTTGAGGAGACAGCATTCAACCTACTAGATGGCCAAATCAGTGATGTAGTCGAAAGCGATTTCGGGTTCCACATAATCAAGGTAGAGAGAATGCGGCCCGGGGAGCGGAATGCGCGGCACATCCTAATCATTCCAAAAAAGACGGAAGAGGACCTCGCTCTAGCGCGCGAGACGGCAATGTCTGTTAGGCAACAGGCAGAATCGGGGATCCCCATGATCGAACTCTACGAAGAGTTTTCAGATCAAGCCGCCCCTGACTCAATCACGCTCGCCTTTGAGCAACTCGATGAGCTTCCTCCGGCGTACGGGATGCTTCGCACAGCAAACCAAAGTGATCTGGTAGGCCCCCTTGAGTATCAACTTCCGAATGGAGAGACGCGCTTCGCTGTAGTCTCGGTGACTGAAGTGCGAGAAGCTGGGGCCTACACCTTTGAAGATCTAAAAGCCCAGCTCGCAGCGCAGTTACAACAGGAGCGGCAGATCGAGCGCATCATGCGTGAGCTTCGAGCGCGAACGCATATAGACATCCGCATGTAGGTGGGTGTCCGTCTCGCCCTCACACCGGGGGACCCACGTGGGATTGGTCCGGAGGTAGCTCGCAAGAGTCTAGTCCACCTGCGCAAAACACTACCCGACGCAAACATCACTGTATATGGGCCCAACGGACCATTGCCCCCCGAAGCTCTAGAGGCCCTCCAGTCAAAGGGACAAGAGAGACCAAGGGACGGGATATGGGCCGCAGAGATTGCTGCCTCCTCAATCGAAAGTGCAGTCGAAGCAGCCTTGGCGGGTGAAATCCAAGGGATCGTAACTGGTCCACTGCACAAGCCTTCTTTGAGGCTCAGTGGCAGAGTTTTTCCCGGACAGACCGAGATGATCGCCTCACTGGCAAATTCAGGTCAAGTAGGCATGCTGATGGCCGCAGAGTCCACACGACTTGGAACACCGCTCCGCGTGCTACTTGGAACGACACATATCCGACTCCGTTCGGTCCCGGACGCGGTGACCACAGCACTCTTGGTCCATCAGTCGACCCTGCTGCACACCGCATTAGTAGATGACTGGGGGATCACCGATCCTAGCCTGGGCATGTGTGCCCTAAATCCACATGCTTCAGACGGCGGTCTCTTCGGTGACGAGGAGGAGTACATCTATGGTCCGGCGCTAGAGTCTCTAAACGCTTCGGGAGTGAAAGTCACAGGTCCACTACCTGCCGACACCGTCTTTATGCGCGCTCTGTCTGGAGAGTTCGATGCGGTGATAGCTCCATACCACGACGTAGGGATGGCCGCCTTCAAGACGGTCTCCTTCGGAACCGGAGTCAATGTGACACTCGGCTTACCGTTCATCAGAACATCCCCAGACCATGGAACGGCATTCGATATTTCGGGCTTTGATAAAGCCGACCCTACCTCAATGACCAAAGCACTCACGCTTGCTCATCGCCTAGCAAACAATCGCTTTGACACCCCACCCGCAGATGTCTAAGCTTTGTCTCCGGAGAATGGTTAAGCCCTTTCGCAACCCAATCCGGTGATCAAACTCACTCGCGTCTCTAAAGAGTATCCGCATCGAGGGTACGCTCTGCGCGATGTCTCTTTGCGTGTGGACAAGGGTGAGTTCGCCTTCCTCACCGGACACTCCGGATCGGGCAAGTCCACTACCATGCGACTCATCCATATGTCGGACCGTCCTAGCTCTGGGGAAATCAACGTAGATGGACACTCTTCCGATCACATCACACAACGAGACCTATGGAAGGTTCGTCGCCTCGTTGGAATGGTATTTCAGGACTTTCGACTCCTTCCCGGCCGAACCGCACTCGAAAATGTAGCCTTCGCACTCGAAGTTACAGGAACACCCCGAAAAGCTATCCCGGCAAGAGCAAACCTACTTCTGGCCCAAGTCGGTTTCGCCCCCAAAACAGGTGCACTGGTGGAACAGTTGTCCGGTGGAGAACGTCAACGGGTCGCCATCGCGCGAGCCCTCGCAAACGAACCGGACATCCTCCTTGCCGACGAGCCTACAGGAAACTTAGACGACCAAGCTACCCGTGAAATCCTCGATTTGTTTTGGGACATCAACGCAAACGGAATGGCCGTACTCATGGCCACACACGATCTAGAACTAATAGGACGCCACCCTAATGCCCGCGTAATTGAACTGGATCAAGGCAGACTCTTATCTGACTCAAATATCATGCGAGCCGGGACCCACTGATGTATGCAATCCGTGAGGCAATGGCCGCGTTTAGGCGCGCGCCTATCCTGACGGCTCTGTCTGCCGGCATGGTCGGGTTAGCTCTGTACGTGGTGGGACTGTTTTCGCTAGCGACGTACAACCTCCAAATCGCTCTGGCCGCCATCGAAGAGCGCGTTGAGATAGTCGTTTATATCCGTGATAACACTCGCCAAAGCGAGATTGACTTATTTCTCAGGGAAATCATGGATTTCCAAGAAGTGTCAAGTACAAACTTTATCTCAAAAATGGACGCCTTGGAGCGTGCTCAGCGCGATCTTCCGGAGTTTGGACAGCTATTCTTGGACTCCGAGGTAAACCCCCTCCCACAATCAATCGAAATAGCGCTGCATCCACTAAGTCGAACACCGGAGGCCCTAGCGAAAGTCGTAAAAGCCGCTCAGGGCTATAAGTTCGTTGAGGATGCGCTTTACGGTGAAGAATGGGTCGATCGGCTCTTCGCCCTGAGAAGGATCGGCTTAGCCACAACAACGGCTGCAGGTGCGGCGTTCGCAATGGTTGCAGCGCTAATCATTGGGGCAGCGCTGAGAATCGCAGTCTTTGCAAGACGTGAAGAGATTTACATTATGCGGCTGGTAGGGGCACGGAACGGATTCATCAGGAGCCCATTCCTCCTTGAAGGAGCCCTCGCGGGACTCACAGGTGGCATACTTGCGTCAGGGCTCACATACGGTAGCTACATGGGTGTATCTACTTACATGCTAGATGTCGCTTGGATCCCCTTCAGTTGGGTCGGGATAGGACTAACAGCCGGGTTACTGTTCGGTACGATTTCAAGCGCCGTGGCAATCCATCTCCATCTGAAGAAGGTTTGAGGGTGAGATCCGCATGCCTCATCAGTGCGTTGATAGCTCTGACGCTGACCACACCAGCTTTCGGGCAAAACGCAAACCTCAACAGGGAGATCCAGCAAAGCCAGAGGCGCCTCGAGCAGATCCGTGAGGAACGGAGCCGTTTACAACAAGACCTAGGAGAGGCTCAAAACAGAGTCAGAGACGTAGCTGCTGAACTAGGCAATCTCGAACGTCGGCTGAGTGCAACTCGGTCAGCCCTAGCCGAGGTAGAATTCCAATCTGAAGCCACAACCGAACAGGTCGTTGGAGCCACACGCGACCTAGTTATGTCTCAAGAACAACTCGCGACTCGCAAAGCGATTCTCGCTCGGAGGCTAAGAGATATATACAAAATGGGTCCGACGCATACGATACAGGTGTTTTTGGGAGCACGTTCGTTCTCAGACGTTCTAAACCGGTATCGTTACCTTCAACGGATTGCGGCTTTCGATCAAAGCTTGGTTGAGCGCGTCCGCAACCTAGAGACCACCCTGACCCAACAAAACGATGTGCTCCGGCAGAGGATGTCGGTTCTCGGGACCTTGCGTCAGGACCGACTTACAGAAGTCGCGCAGCTGCGCTCGGTGGAGCAGTCACACCAATCGGCCATTCAGCAATATCGAAACAGAGAACAAACGGCTTCGACGAGACTGGAAGAACTGAGTGCAGACGCAAACAGGATGACGACCCTTATCGACGCACTCGAAGACCGTCGCAGAGATCTGGAGTCCCGAAGTGACGCAACTCTGTCATCCGAGGATGCGGGCTCTCTGGTGTGGCCGGTCGACGGAGAGCTCATATATGAGTTCGGACGCGACAGGCGACCGAACGGGACTGTCATCCGCTGGAACGGAATCGGGATCAGCGCTCCCACTGGCACCCCCGTCGAAGCTGTGAGAAGAGGAACAGTTGCCTATGCGGGCCCATTTGAGGGCTATGGGCCAACGGTGATGCTTTCCCACGGAAACGGCTTCTATACACTATACCTGTATCTCGACGAGATCAGTGTGGTCGAAGGACGAGAGGTGATGGAAAGCGACGTAGTAGGCACTGTGGGTGGGGATGACACACCGGAAGGTTCACATCTGGAGTTTCAGGTTCGGGCACCCAGGGAAGACGGATCCTCACCCCAAGCACAAGACCCTCTGATCTGGCTCCGAGCCCGCTAACATCGATATGGGATTACATGATATCGTTGGCCATGAAAGACTGCGCGCTTCGATCTTTCGTGCACATGAGTCAGGAAAGCTGCCGGCAGCACTGCTGCTGCACGGAACACGTGGAATAGGCAAACAGAGACTTGCCCTATGGATCGCTCAACTGACCGTCTGCACTGGGACCGCCGCTGAAAAGCCGTGCGATAGTTGTGGCCCGTGTCGGATGGTCCGCTCGCTGGAGCACCCGGATATCCACTGGTACTTCCCCCTCCCGCGACCCAAGGTGTCAAGTAAAGAGAAGTTAGCTGAAGCACTGGAAGCGGCTCGGTTTCAGGAGCTTTCTGAATACCGTGTCCAAAGTCTCGTTCCAAGCTGGTGGGATGACGTCCGAGGACTCTATCTGGGTACTATCACAAATCTCAGAAACCAGGCCACCAAAAGACCGAGCATGGCCAAAGGCCCTGTCTTCATTATCGGTCAGGCAGAATTACTCGTGCCTCAAGCGGCGAGTCCTGAAGCGGCGAACGCTCTTCTAAAGCTTCTCGAAGAGCCCCCGGGACAAGCACGTTTTATCCTTACGAGCAGCGAGCCTGGCATGCTTTTGCCCACCATCAAATCGCGAACGGTTCCACTGCATGTACCCGCCTTGTCCCGCGAGATGGTGTACACTTTTCTAAAAGAACACTTCAGTGTTGACGAAAGAACAGGTAAGTGGGCAGCGCAGTTAAGCCAGGGGTCTCCTGGTCGCGCAATGGCATTTCTTCCGGATGAAGGTGAGCTAGGTCCTCTAGAAGACCTTCGCAGGCGTGCCTTCGATATAGTGGTGGGTGCCACAACGCAAAACCGGGGCCCGGGATATCGACTCGCGGCATCGTTCCCTTCGACTCGCGCACGCCAGCTAGTCGATCTTTTCACATTCGTAGAGGTGTGGCTTCGCGATCTTGCAGTCGCAACAGCTGGTGCCGATAAGCTTATAATCAATTACGACGCGCTCACCCGCTTGAAAAAGCACGCCAATGAAGCTGGGATCCCGCCGTCTCGAGTCCCCTCCGCCTTTCCTGCTGTCGAACGCGCCCGCGAGCTAGCTCGTGGGAATGTGAATCCTCAACTGGTCGTAAGTGGACTTGTACGGGATCTTCGCCAAGTTCTGCTCGACTCCTCCATTCCCACCGCCGAAGGATCCAGCCGATGAGTACGCGACCGGACGGTCTGACGCATCTAGATGCCGAAGGACGACCCCAGATGGTGGATGTGACCGCCAAGGATGACTCGCGGAGGACAGCCGTCGCCGAGGGATGGATCGTGATGAAACCAGAGACCCTCAAGCGCATCATGGAGGGGCGCACAGAAAAAGGGGATCCCGTCCAACTAGCCCAGCTTGCGGGTATCATGGGTGGCAAAAAGACGTCTGACCTCATTCCGCTTTGTCACGCACTCCCCGGAGCGTCCATAGAAGTTGAGCTAGAAGCAGCTTTGGATCTTCCAGGCTTCCGGGCTCGAGCATCCGCGAAGTACACAGGCAAGACAGGTGTTGAGATGGAAGCCCTCACCGCGGTGAGCATAGCCCTGCTGACGGTCTATGACATGGTGAAAGCTGTCGACCGCGGAATGTACATAGAGGGAATCCGACTTATAAGCAAAAAGGGTGGTGCGTCAGGATCGTGGAGTTCGGATTGAAGTCATACACTCTGCTCAGAGCGGACATCAGTGCAGCTAACGATTAAGCAGGATCGGCACAGTGAGGCGCATGCCCACTCTTAAATAGCGGGGTCGTACACCCGGGTTGGCTGCCTGTAGGTCTCGAACTGAAATGCCGTATTTCACGGAAATGTGAGATAACGTTTCACCCTGCCCGACCGAGTGTTGGACCACAGTCATCCGCTCTCCCTCCGGAATCGCAGCATAGTTCAGAGTGAAGATCTCTCCCTGCCCCTCGGGAACACGGAGCTCGTATATCTCTCCTGGGGGCGTAAATCCGCGGAAAAGTTCTGGATTTAACCATCGAATCTCGTCTTCCTCACTTTCTGCAGCTTGTGCGAGGACATCTAAAGTCGTTGCCTCGGGAACGTTCACAGCGGTATACCGAAAAGGGAGGCCGGGCTCTGGGGGCTCGTAGCCATAACTTTCTAAGTCTTTGGCAACGATAATCGCACCCACTAACTTGGGCACGAACTCCCGAGTCTCCCGCGGCCAGTGCCGCCGAAGGGCCCAGAACAATGAATCGGACGGCTGCTCGAGCCTAGCATTCTGTCGGAGAATTCGTTGTGCACGATTCGGCCCTCCGTTGTATGCCGCGAGAGCTAGGAACCAGGAATCGAATCGCCGATACAACGAGCTAAGATAGTCGGCCGCAGCGTCAGTTGACTTGAAGGGGTTACGTCGCTCATCAACGAAGGCAGCGACAGTCATTCCATGCTCACGAGCCGTACCCGGCATGAACTGCCACATCCCCACGGCGCTTGCATGACTGCGTGCTCGGGGGTTGTAGCCACTCTCTATAAGTGGAAGGTATCTCAGAGACTCCGGGAGATCTCTTGCAGCGAGAACCGAGTCGACCATCTCCTCGAAAATACTCATGCGGTGAAGAAACTCAGGGAACCACGGCCTAGCTGCGTTTTCCCAATATTGAATCCAATCGTCTACAGCTTCCTGGAACTCAGGATCTCTCATAACTGGTGACGCAAGTAATTCATCGACTCTTCCGGTTGATGTGGGAGGAGCCATAAATGCCCGGTGTAACGGCTTGAACCGCACCGTCTTTGGCCGCAACTCCACATCGGGTTCCGGAAAGAGAACTGCCTTGGTGGTCTCGCTACTCCCGACTAAAGAGCAACCCGAGCCCACCAGCAATAGGACCAGCCCACAAAAACGAGAGCCCCTGGAAACTAAAAGATCCATTGGAGAGCTTCCCTGAGACTAGCCGTGGTAATTCGGCGCCTCGCGGGTGATCGTGACATCGTGAGGATGAGATTCTCTGAGCCCACCCATCGTCACCCTATTAAAACGCGATTCCGTCCGTAGCTCATTGATAGAACCGACCCCGCAATAACCCATACCCGCTCGCAGTCCGCCTACCAGTTGGTAAATGGTATCAGACACCGGCCCCTTGTAGGGTACACGCGCTTCAATCCCCTCGGGTACCAGCTTACGCTTGTCTCTAGAGGCGTCTTGGAAATAACGGTCCGCAGACCCCTCTTCCATTGCGGACAGTGATCCCATCCCTCGGACAGTCTTGAAACGTCGTCCTTCGAGAAGAAATGTCTCACCCGGGGACTCGTCCGTTCCCGCGAATATAGAGCCCATCATCACGCAATGCGCTCCTGCGGCAAGTGCCTTTACGATGTCCCCAGAGTAGCGAATCCCCCCGTCTGCGATAATCGGAACGGAGCCATCTACACCGTCTGCAGCATCCATGATGGCAGTCAGTTGAGGAAGGCCTACACCCGTTACCACTCGAGTTGTGCAGATCGAACCGGGACCGACACCAACCTTCACTGCATCAACACCCCTCTCTACCAACGCCCTCGCTCCTTCCACGGTGCCCACGTTGCCTCCTATGAGCTGAACGTCCGAGAATCGCTCACGCACTTTAGCAACTGCCTTCAACACACCCTCGGAGTGCCCATGAGCCGTATCGACTACGATCACGTCCACGCCAGCATCGACGAGCATCTCAGCTCGCTCTATGTCTTCAGCGGAAGCTCCGATAGCCGCCCCGACACGAAGTCGTCCATGTTCATCTTTGCAAGCATCCGGATACCGACGACGCTTGAAAATGTCCTTTACTGTTATAAGACCCCTCAAACACCCATCATTATCAACTACTGGAAGCTTCTCTATACGGTGCTTATGGAGAATTTCCTCAGCCTGCTCTAACGTTGTCCCAACTGGAACCGTTACAAGATTCTCGGATGTCATCACATCAGAGATTGATTTTGAGAGATCGGACTCGAACTGCAGATCTCGGTTCGTAATAATGCCCACAAGGCGCCCCGTATCTTCGACAATCGGCACTCCACTGATTGAGAAACGTGCCATCAACTCATGGGCGTCCTTGAGAGAGCCATCCTGACCGAGCGTGATCGGATTCAGTATCATCCCACTTTCGGAACGTTTAACTCGATCTACCTCCCCGGCTTGCTTCTCGGGCGACAGGTTCTTGTGGATGACGCCAAGACCTCCCTCTCGAGCTATTTGTATTGCCATTCTCGACTCGGTCACCGTATCCATCGCTGCTGCGAGCAACGGAATACGGAGGGCAATCTCACGCGTGACCAAGGTGGATACATCTGCATCCTTTGGATGCACCTGGGAATGCCCCGGTATCAGAAGAACATCATCGAACGTAAGAGCTTCTTTCACTATCCGGCCGTCGGAATGAGTATCGGTCATAGACGATTAGACCTTTCAGAAAATGCGAGCGCCCGCATCCACTTCCCAGAAGAACCGGGCTTTGCGGAGCGGGCGAAAAAGTGCGCAGATTGAGCCTTTGATGATACCATCCGGGACGATAGATGGACTCTCGTGCATCGTCAACGCCGCAGGTGCCATCGGGGACCATCCAGAAACACTCGAAACACGGTGCGGGTCATAGCCAACCTCTTCACTGCACCGCGACGTCAGTTCTCGGACGGCTCGTTTCCTTTGACTCACTCACCTGTGCATCCTTCGGCTGACCCACCCTCACTTCGTTGAGTATCTGAACGTTCAGGGTCCTGCCCGTTGCCTTCGACGTTCAGAATCTCCGCCACCTCTCCAGGAGTGGCTGAATCGTTATCGATCACAGTATTGAAATCATCTAGGATCTGCCTACCTGCGCGGGAGAGGTCGGATAGGACTTTATCGGCATACGATATCAACTGAAAAGCTTCCCGAATCGTCCCGGGGCTCGCAGCCGTTCGTCTGAGCTTATCCTCAAAGTCCTCAGCAAATTTGAGCAGACTCGAAGGCTCGGCGTCGATTTTACTGGCGTACTTCGATTCCATGAACTCGATGTAGTCGAGAACTTGATACACTTGCTCTTCCGGTAACCCCTCGATCTTTCTGATCAGCCTCTGGCGAAGGACATCGTGCATTGTCTAGAACGAGTTAGCGTAAATTGTGATAGTAAATTTTGACCCCGAGATCAGGGGCTTAAAAAGCCTTCGAGTTGCAAGCCGCTCTTCGCAAATTTAGCTAAATTCTTGCCACACTGAACAATCCCGATAAGCTCCTGCTATGTCTTTCTTTCCGCTACGCCCTGTCCCCGTTTCAGACGGAGCTGCATCTCTATACGACGAGTGGCTGGCCTGGTTAAAGGAATCACTGAGCGACTCTGACTGTGATCGCAACGAGCTATGCCGAGAAATTCTTACGAATATATACTATCCAGAGCTCAGCTCTTTCGATCATACCAGCCTATCTAGCACTGCTAAAGTCGCACTGGCTCACATGGATCCGCGTAACGTCACGCTGGAACCCGAATATTACGAGGAAATCGATCTCGCACGATACCAACCAAGAAAGCCACTACTGTGGCTATGGGAGATGTTCGATCGCAGTTCATTAGGAGAGAATATTGACCTGGGAATCCGCTTCAGAAGGATACTTGCCAAGCATGTGTTCAACTCCTGTGGAAAAAACTTCAAGGCCTTCACGCACGTGAGGTTCTCCTTCGGGTACAACATGGACGTCGGCGACGGCGTTGTTGTCCATCGCCACGTTCTTCTAGACGATCGTGGGGGCATCGAAATGGGTAACCGGTCGTCGGTCTCGGACTTCGCTAACGTGTACTCGCACTCACACAACATCGTTGATGGAAGGATCGTCTACCTTCCTAGGACAGTGATCGGTCAGGGTGTGCGCATCACTTATCACGCGACAGTACTAGCTGGCACACACGTTGCTGACGATTCAATGGTGGGAGCAGGTTCGATGCTGACAAGAAGCACTGATCCTCACTGGGTATACGTAGGCGTGCCCGCTCGTAAAATCAAAGAGAAGTCTGAAGAAGAGCGCGCATCAAAGGCACCTCCGACCCCGGATCCCTTCGCAGAGAACTGAAGGAGGTAGGTTCCTAGCCCAGCCTTCTCTAGCCTTCCTCATTCTCATGCATGGCCTGGAGACGCTTCACAACCTCAGGGTCAGCCAGCGTCGTAGTGTCACCTATCGCTCTACCTTCTGCAATGTCACGGAGAAGACGCCGCATGATCTTACCCGAGCGAGTCTTCGGAAGCTCTGCAGTGAAGACCACTAGCTCCGGCTTCGCGATTGCTCCGATCTTAAGACCTACGTGAGCTCGCAGTTCAGTTAAAAGCTCGTCCGATCCATCGATTCCTTCTTTCAGAGTCACAAACGCGGCGATTGATTCTCCTTTAATCTCGTGGGCCTTTCCAACTACCGCAGACTCCACCACAGCCGGATGATCTACCAAGGCACTCTCCACCTCCATTGTTCCAATCCTGTGCCCAGCAACATTCAGAACATCATCTACCCGACCAAGAATCCACAAATAACCGTCTTCGTCGACCTTCGCTCCATCACCCGGGAAATAGACGTTCGACCACTTCGACCAGTACGTCTCTCTGAACCTCTGTTCGTCGCCCCAAACTGCACGCAACATTGAAGGCCATGGCTTTGTGATTGCCAGGTAACCGGCCGTTGTGTCCTCTCCTGATTCATCCCTTATAGCAGCCTCGATCCCTGGAAACGGGTGAGTCGCGGTCCCAGGCTTGGTCTCGGTCAAACCCGGAAGCGGGGTGATCATGATCGCTCCAGTTTCGGTCTGCCACCACGTATCGACGATCGGGCAACGCTCACCTCCAATCACCTCGTGATACCACATCCAGGCCTCAGGATTGATGGGCTCACCTACAGTGCCCAGAACCCTCAAACAAGAGAGATCATACTTCCTGGGCCATTCATCTCCCCAACGCATAAAGGCTCTGATCGCAGTCGGAGCCGTGTAGAAGATTGTGACGCCGTATTTCTCACAGAGTTCCCAAAATCGGCCTCTATCAGGCGTGTCAGGAGAACCCTCGTACATCACGACTTGAGCACAATTAGCTAAAGGTCCGTATACGATATAGCTGTGTCCCGTGATCCAACCTACGTCGGCAGTACACCAGTAGACGTCATCATCCTTAAGGTCGAATACCGCCTTGGTTGTAGCATAGGCTTGGGTCAGGTAACCACCCGTCGTATGAACAACGCCCTTTGGCTTCCCGGTGGTACCCGACGTGTAAAGGATGAAAAGTGTGTCCTCTGAATCCATCGAAACCGCTGGACACGAGGAAGACACCTCTGCCATCAGATCATGATACCAGTGATCACGTCCCTCTTTCATTCTGACAGCGGTTTGTTCCGTGAGATCTCCACCGCGCGCCACGACGACTACATTTTGCACTGTAGGGGATTGTTCCAACGCCGCATCCGCGTTGGCCTTGAGCGGTACAACCGAGCCACGCCTCCATCCTCCATCTGCCGTTATGAGCAGCTTTGACGCTGCATCATTGTTTCGGTCCGCTAGAGAGTCCGGACTGAATCCGCCAAAGACGACCGAGTGAATGGCTCCTATGCGAGTGCAGGCGAGCATCGCAATCGCCGCCTCGGGAATCATGGGCAAGTAAATCGTTACGCGGTCACCCTTCTCGACACCGAGACCTCTGAGGACATTGGCGAAACGCGAGACCTCCCCATGCAACTCTGCGTAAGTAAACGTCCTCTCGTCCCCGGGTTCGCCTTCCCATATAAGCGCGGTACGATCACCACGTCCGTCCTCTACATGTCGATCAAGACAGTTGTAGGACACATTGATCCTGCCACCCATAAACCATTCCGCATGCGGCGGCGACCACTTGAGCACTCTTTGCCAAGGCTCGAACCAATCAAGTTCCGTAGCCCACGTGGACCAGTACCCTTCCGGGTCACTGGCTGCGCTCTCGTAGATATTTCGATCGTTGATGTTCGCCTGATCAACGAAAGTAGCAGGAGGCCGAAACCTTCTGTCTTCCTGAAGAAGCGCATCTAGTTCGCCGGCGTCACTCATTCATCATCCTCATCGGAACTCGTGGGGGGGATCGAATCCGCCCCAATGTGCACGCTACCCTCCTCGGAGCAAACCATTTGACCTATCTGGTTTTAGATCGCCATCCGCTCGTGTTATCAATAACCGACCTTACCTGCAGGTTACGTTAGGGAACCGCCTCCACATCTAGGTGGATAAGCTGGCTCGACCGAGGGCTTATTTAACGGTGTTATGATTGACAGGGTTTCGAAGGCAGTTATAACCTTGATAGATGTTATAGGTCATCTAGTTAGTCCGTCCGTGAACGAATCCGAATGTTGAGCAAATCCGCGACTGATGTGCGCCTCAGGAAAGCCCTCGGGGCCAACGGCCAGCGCTTTACTGAGCAGCGAGGTGCGGTCTTCCGTTATCTCGCTCAAACTGACGTGCACCCAACAGCCGAAGAAGTCTTTTTAGCAGTGCGACAGCGACTTCCGGCGATCTCGCTAGGTACGGTGTACAAGAGCCTAGAAACCCTTGTTGGATGTGGCTTAGCAGTCAAACTCACCTACGGAGATCATTCGGCTCGCTATGATGGTAGGACTGATCCTCACCACCATGCCCGTTGCGTTTCTTGCGAGAAAGTCCTCGATCTTCCCGGTGAACTATTGACGGGTGAGATCGACTCTCTGAGGGAAACAGCAGGAACATTCACGGTGACCGGGTACCGGCTGGAACTCTCCGGATACTGCCCTGAATGCGTGCCGACGAAGGATCTCCTGGTAACAGCCTAAAGGGTGCCTCCGCGATTTTTTTGACAATGCTCACCCGGCATGCCCTCATCTCGTCCATGTGGCTAATTCTGGTCGTCCTGAGTATGGCGACCGGACCCGCAGGGTTGAGCGCGCAAGATGCGGAGTGGCTTCAAAACGAGATCCGGGAGACCTTCGAATCGTACACCTGGGGAACAGCTCGATGGAGTGTGCTCGTTTACTCGCTCGACTCCGGTGAAACGATCTTTTCCATCGATCCAGAAAGTGCAATAGCTCCGGCATCAAACATCAAATTACTGACCACCGCAGCAGCTCTGCAACGACTGGGACCAGACTACCGTTTTCGTACCTACCTTCTCTCAAGTGCTCCAGTCACAAACGGTGTACTTCAAGGCGATCTCACCCTATACGGAACGGGCGACCCGGGCCTATCTGACCGCTTCTACGGAAGCAAAGACGAAGTCTTCCAGCTTTTAGTTGACGACCTCCAGGCCGCGGGCATAACCGAGGTTTCAGGAGATCTTATAGCGGACGCTTCATTCTTCCCTGGTCCCTTGAGGGACGAAGGGTGGGAGCAACGCGATCTAAACGAACACTTCACAGCCCCAATCTCGGCTCTATCCTACAACGAGAACGTCGTCTCCTTCCGGATTCGTCCGGGTCCAGTCGGTGCACCTCCCAACGTCGAAACGATTCCCGCACATTCAGCCCTAAATGTCGAAAACACTGCAACAACTGTAGCGAATCGGGCGCGACCCCGTCTCGCGATTCTAAGGGAAAATCCTTTGAAACCAGTTCGGATCACCGGCCGAATGTCATCAGGTTCCGGAGACGTTTGGCGTCAGATGACTGTGGCCGTTCCAGCAGACTTCGCAGGGGCGTCATTTCGGGCCGTCCTAGAGGACCGTGGAATCAAGGTAACCGGCTCTACTAGACGTGTTGAGTTGCCGATCGAGTCTGTCGTCAGACGACTCAGTGGACCCGCTCTCGGTCGTCCAGCCGCCCGCATTCTAGCACGTCACACCTCCCGCCCCTTGGCCGAATACCTCGAGATAGTGAATAAAGAGAGTAACAATCTGTTTGCAGAATTGATTTTCAGAGCCATCGGTCGGGCCGATTCGGGAATCGGATCACCTAAAGCGAGCGCTCTCGCGGTACACGAGACACTAGTCACGCTAGGCGTAGACACTGAGGAACTGTTTCAAGTGGATGGCTCGGGCCTGTCCGGCGAAAACCGAGTGAGTGCAGCTTTGTTCGTAGACTTAATCCGTCGAATGAATGAGGGTTCACTCTGGCCCGATTACTGGGCGTCACTCCCACGCGCCGGAACAAGGTATGAGCTAGGTCGAATGTATCAGACGGCAGCCGCAAACAATCTCCGCGCCAAAACGGGGACCATAGATGGAGTATCGGCTCTAACGGGAATGGTCCGGACACAAGATGGAGAAAGGCTCGCTTTTTCTATCATGGTCAACGGTCCTCCCTCTATAGGCCGAGCGAAGCAACTTGAAAATGAAATAGGTGTGCACCTAGCGGAGTTCCACCGAGCACCTGGTACCGCCCCTGAGGTTACCGAGCAGACACCGATCCCTCGCGGGAATCCCGCTGTATTCAGTGAGCGCCACCGTGTGGCGCGTGGTGAGAACCTTGGAGGAATCGCTAGAAGCTACGGCGTCACTATCAACGAGATACTGCAAGTGAACCCGCGTATTGAGAGGAACAGGATAATCGCCGGGCAGTGGCTCGAAATTCCAAAGCACCGCGGAAACTGAGAAACCAAGTTCTCTAAATTGAGCTAGCCTTCAAAAGCACTGAACGGGGCACCTTACGGCAGGGATCATCTGAACTTCCTTCCGTACGCAAAAGCAATCGCACTACCGAGCCAAGTACGTCAATCGCTAACAATCCCCCGGCCAATGGCAGAACCGAGTCGACGCCGGAGTTCCACTAAGGACATGGACTTAATTGTCCTCCGTGCAGACCGCTCACTGTTCCACCTCACATCGGTGAGTTCGACCTGGATATCACCCTCACCTTCCAGCACCAAGTGGTAACGGCCTTTGTAGTCAGTAGAATCTTCCGCTCGGGTATCCGCAGTCCACGATCGTCCCTCAGCATCGGTGAATACTCGCATGCATACTTCCAGCGTCGAGGTGATGAGTTTTTCCGCTTCTAACATCCACTAAGAAAGTGGACTAGTTCAAGGCTATCACCCAAGTGGCATTCGTCAAGGAAAGGACAATAACCTAGGCCAAATATCAGTTGTCATGGTTTACAACGAGGCTCTGTTCGTTACAGAAATCAGAACCTCGAGGACAGTTCAGGAAGAGCATCGTAAGTACGTCCGATATGTCTCACCCGTTGGTCGTCCAAGTTACCACGTTAGATTCGCGCGCTAGAGGAGAACAAGTTTGGGGACGCTAGTACCTTGATAACGCAGCGCAAATCGGACGGACTCACCGACTTTGGTCTTATAGCTCTCGCCGCGATTTGGGGAGTAAACTTCTCAATCGTTAAAGTCGCACTCAATGAGTTGGAACCCCTGGCATTTAACGCTTTACGGTTTCCGTTAGCAGCGGCGGCTCTTGGCTGGATCGTATTCAGGGGTACAGAAGACCTAATGCCGCAGCGGGAGGACGTTCCGCGCATCCTGCTACTAGGTCTCATCGGGAATGTTCTTTATCAGCTCGCCTTCATTATTGGGCTTGACTGGACGTACGCGGGAAATGCTAGCCTGCTCCTAGCCACCACCCCGGTGTGGACCGTCATACTGTCGGCAGCCGCTGGGCACGAGCAGCCAAATCGTTGGGTGATCATAGGCATCATGGGAACCCTTATAGGAATGGTTTTGGTCGTAATCGGAA
Organism: Gemmatimonadales bacterium UBA7835; assembly: GCA_002500925.1. GTDB lineage: Bacteria > Gemmatimonadota > Gemmatimonadetes > Longimicrobiales > Gaopeijiaceae > UBA2589. The sequence continues at coordinate 77,429 of DLTN01000116.1, forward strand.
GTGATGACCAGCTTTCACTGGGCTCAACTACGCTGCGTGGAGACCTGCTGATGATTGTGGGATCTATCTTCTGGTCAGTGTATACCGTCGCTGGAGCAAAACCCGTAGCGCGATACGGAGCTCTTCGTATGACAACATGGACGCTTTGGGTCGGGACTCCAATCCTCTTCGCTGCAGGCATTCCGTCTCTACTGCAGACCGACCTCACCGATGTCAGCGCCCAAGTATGGTGGGCAATCTTTTATGCTGGTCTGTTCGCACTTGCTCTGGCCTATGTGATCTGGTATCACGGGGTAGAGAAGCTCGGCAACAGCCGGACAGCGGTATACTCAAATCTAGTTCCGGTATGGGCGTTGATTACAGCATGGATCTGGCTGGGTGAGAGGCCGGAAATGCTCCAACTTCTCGGCGCAGCCAGCATTCTGATCGGGCTCACGATATCTCGCCTGGGGCAAACCTCTACTACGGTGATACCAGAGGTCTAGAAGAGCCAACCCCAACGCCGACGTGTCATAACAGGGGACTCGCCCGATAGCGGCCCCCGAAACGAGGGCCCTAACGTTCACCCGTCTCAAAAACGTTGGATTTCGATCATCTCAATGATCGGTGTCCCTGTCAATCTAGACGCACCAGTGCGCACACGACCCGTTAACTCGACAATCTCGAGAGGTACAAGGCCTTCTACCTCTGGGAGCAGATCGGCCGGAACGACTACATACACAAACTGACCTTCGGATCCACCAAATCGGCTGAGCAGGAACGGTTCTCCCTCGAAGAAGTCAGTGCGGACCGCCTCAGCACGCTCTAGCGAAATGAACTGAACGGTCCAAACGACAACACGGCCTGCATACTCCGATGGATTCGATGAGAGATCTTCTGGTCGGAGAGCCAGGGCCATCTGACCGGAGCCTCTATCAACTCCGGTTTGATTCGATGACGTCTCCGGCATCCATACCCATCCCTCTAAGCGCACGCGGGCCCATCTCCCCTGCCTCTCTAGGACCTGCACCTCTCCAGATGATGTTACTAAACCCATCGTATCCCCATCTGGCGCGGCCAGAATCGCGCCGACACTTTTCACCCGAGTGAAGTCAACCGGGACACGGGCAACGTCAGTGATCGGTGCTTGAGAGTTACGATTCCCGGTCAAAGTACCCAGAGACAGAGTTATATCAGGGCCGGGATCCTGGGCCTCTGCGAGCGAGGCCGACCAAATCCAACCAACCCGGGCAACCCGAGCCCACCCTGGGTTACGACCCAGCTCTTCAAGCAGAGTTCCTTCCGCCAACACACCAACAAGAGAGCCGGAAGGACCAGATCGCAGATTCTCACCACCTTCCTGACTTACAACCAAGTCGAACGAAGAGTCTGCAGAGCTCTTAAGCGAACGCAACCAGACCCATCCTTCGACTTCGACCTGGGTCCAGTTTCCGTCAGTATTGAGCGCGCGGAGCTTAGCCCCTTCCCCTATCCGACCAAGCACTACACCATTCGGCTCACGTCGAACGTTCTCTTCTACCCTCAGGGTAACCATATCTTGGGATACACCAGGTACAGCTACCGAGAAGAAAAATCCCCCGGTCAGAAGCAAAGAGCGGCCAAGTACCGCAAATCGAAGACGCATGGAGCCTGAAACGATCCAGTACAAAAGGTGTTACAACAAAGGTCCGTCGCGTCACAAGCGCGCCGTTCCAAGAATCTGCCCGACGCTAGAAATCGGGTCAACCAAAAATTCCGAGAGGGAAAGGAGTCAATTCCCTTTGGTGGGATCACCCTTCAAAAAGATCGCAGTTTTTGCCGCCAGTGCTTGGCTCACGCTTGCAAGCTCTTCGGCGGCTCAAACTATTCCTTCGCCTTTCGAGTATCTCGAACGCAAGCAGGAGGCAGGGATCTTCGCAGGCACAATGAGTGTCGGGTCAGGTCGTTTCGGCTACGCGCCAAAAGGAGGCTCCATCCTCGGAGCGCGCTATGGTGTAGAGCTTTCAGGACCATTGGGCCTTGAGGGAAGCGTCGGCCTAATCGACTCAAAGCGCGACGTTATAGACCCTAGTCAAATAGACGCTAACCGATTCATCGGCCAAGCAGCGGAATCCTTGATGGTTCTGGACGCTCGTTTCCGCTTCAGCTTTCCAGGAAGGCGTATGTGGAAACGGCTCAGCCCTTTTCTGACACTGGGTGGTGGAATCGTTTTCGGAGCAGGGGGTGACAAGACTCTAGATCAGTCACTCCTCCCTGAGGACGTCTTCAGCTTTGGTTCAAGCTTCTTCGGGACACTAGGGCTCGGGAACCGCTGGTTTGTGACAGATCGCCTAGCTGTCCGCGCGGATGGAGTCTTCTCACTCTGGAAGGTAGACACTCCGCCCGGCTTCAGTGACCCCATGCGAGGATTCGAAGAGGTAGAGGATGGAGAATGGCTCAGAGGGTCAACTTTCAGCATGACACTCCTCTGGCGCTGGTAAACCAGTTGTTATCATGAGTGATTCCTGGGGCTTCAGCCACGAGGAACGGGAAGCAGACTGGCTCCCGGTCGACGATGCCCAAAGGCGCATTCTATCGTCGGCAGTGCCCCTTTCCTCAGAACGTGTTGATCTCAAAAATGCGATCGGCAAGGCCCTAGCAACACGAGTCGAGGCAACCGCAACGCTCCCGCCGTGGGACAACAGCGCCATGGATGGATATGCGGTTCGTGCCGAGGATATAACTGGAGCCTCGCTAGAAAATCCAGTGAAGCTTCCTGCTTTGGGAGTAGTCCGGGCCGGGGGAGATTCGGGGCGAACCCTTGAGCCAGGGACTGCAATCCGGATCATGACAGGAGCGCCTGTCCCTCAAGGCACGGACTCGGTCGTAAGGGTCGAGCATACAGACCGAGAAACTGAAAATGGGCATGTTCAAATCTTCTCAGACGCCGATGCGGGACGCCATATCCGACCTGCAGGACAAGACATGACTAGAGGAGCAGTCCTATTTGAACAGGGAGATTCGATCACTGCGGGAACCATAGGCGTCCTAGCTGCCGCGGGCCTTCACAGCGTAGATGTATACAAAACCCCTACCGTAGCGATCATGCCCACCGGGGACGAGCTCCGAAGGGCAGATCAGTATCAAGACGTAGTCAGAGGCCTTGGTGTTCCGGAATCAAACGGCGCGATGCTCTCAGCAATGGTACGTGAGGTTAAAGCAGAGCCTAAAGATCTGGGCATAGCTCTAGATGACTCCGAAGACCTTGCCCGGAGGATCTCACAAGGAGCAGGAACCGATGTTCTAGTCACAATCGGTGGTGCATCCATGGGTGACGCAGACCTGGTAAAGCGGGTCCTTCATAAGACTGGTTTTAATTTGGATTTTTGGCGGGTTCGAATGCGCCCGGGTAGTCCGGTGTCGTTCGGGTGGCTTGAGCACAAAGACAGTCGGCAAGCGGTTTTTGGCCTCCCGGGTAACCCCTCATCGGCCTTTGTGACATTCGAGGTCTTTGTGCGTCCGTATCTACTTCGGCTAGCCGGACATAGACGAGTATACAGACGTGTGATAGAGTGCACCGCCGCAGAGCGGATGCCGACGCCGTCCGACCTAACGTACTTCCAGAGGGTCTCTGTGAGACGAGGTGAGCAGGGTCCCGAAGCTAGGCTGACCGGTCCGCAACTCTCAGGGCTGGTTCGCGGCCTCTCACTCGCGGATGGGTTTGCTATCATTCCGCCGATGCGCAGTGCAGTCGAAGTCGGTCAGAATGTGTCCGTGATGCTCCTTGATAGCGGGCCTGCTGAGATGGAAGCCGACTGGAAGTGAGGCCAGTGCGGCGACACGCAGCCGCAGTCATAACAGGGCTGCTCGGAATGTCACTGTCATCCTGTCACCTTCCGCGCTGGCCCGTTGAGGCCCCGTTAACATCAGGGTTTGGACTTCGTTTCCTCGGGCTAGAGCCCGACGTGCACAGAGGCGTAGATTTCGCTGTAAGTGAGGGAACGCCCATACACGCTATGGCACAAGGCCGAATCCAATTTGCTGGAACAATGGCTGGGTTCGGAAAAGTCATCTGGATCAATCATAGCCAAGGACTGGAGTCTATCTATGCGCACCTGTCTACCATCGACGTCCGAGTAGGACAAAGGGTAGGTGCAGGAGAAATCATAGGCGAGAGCGGCGCCACAGGTGACGTGACTGCGGCCCACCTTCACTTCGAAGTGTGGCGCTGGGGAAAACCTGTCGACCCGATCTTGATTCTCGGAGGAAAGCCCCAGGCTTCGGCAAAGAGACCCTGACGTCACAGCTGTGCTCACGCTTCAAGGTCAGAAACAGGTGGAGTTAACTCAGCGCATAACTGACTATAAAAATCAATCTTTAGCCCTGAGGTCTGCTATCTCATCCGTAAGCCTAGGAAGAACTTCGAAGAGGTCACCAACTATTCCATAGTCCGCCACTCCAAAAATCGGAGCGTCCGCATCACGGTTGATCGCTACAATGGTCTTGGCCGTTCGCATGCCCGCCAGATGCTGGACGGCTCCAGAGATCCCTACGGCGATGTATAGCGCAGGCGCCACTGTCTTCCCTGTTTGACCAACCTGTTCACCGTGAGGACGCCACCCGGCATCAACTACCGCCCTAGAGGCGCCGAGCGCTGCGTCTGCACCAAGCGCCTCTCGAAGGGATTCTAGAAGACTCCAATTCTCAGGATCCTTCATGCCGCGTCCACCAGAGACGATCACAGAGGCTTCGGAAACATCGACTACTCCATCGGACGAACTCTCTCGCTCTACTACGCGAACCCTAAAGTCTGAAACATTAAGATCTGGGGTGACTGTCGTAACTTCTCCTTCCGCAGCCCATTCGACCGAGGGGAATACGTTAGGACGAATTGAAATCAGCGCTGGGCTAGCATCGATTTCGAGATGAGCAAACGCTTTCCCTGAAAAGACTGGTCTAGTCACAGAAACCACGCCATCGGAAATGGCGACCTCTGTCACATCTGAAGCGAGCGGCACATCGAGGTGAGCCGCGATTCTTGGTGCCAGATCCTTACCGAGTGTTGTAGCTGAAAACACAACTACACCGTATTCGCCCGCGAGAATTAGATCCTCAAGGGTACTGACCCATGCTTCTGGGTTGTAGTCGGCGAGAGCATCGTGTTCGATGACTACAATCTTATCGGCCCCAAACGCACCAAGGCTCGAAGCCTCTACAGGGACGCCTGTCCCCGCAAGTACAACCCCTTGAGCTGTGCCGCCAAGATCTCGGGCCAATCGCGCGGCAACCGATACCACTTCACGAGCCGCCGCACCAAATTGTCCATCTCGGTGTTCTGCTACCGCAAGTACTTTCGCCATATGTTTGACTGTTCCGCTGAATGCGTGTTTTAGTGGAAACACTGACAAGCTAAATTCGAATTAGATAGCATGTGCGTCCTCTCTTAGGATACGGACAAGTTCAGGAACTGCATCTGGTCCCTCACCAACGATTAGGCCTTCGGCTCGAGGGGGGGGGGTAGAGAGGCCTATCAATCGAACTCGAGACGCGCTTACCTGAGCGGGCCGCTCTTCCAAAGGCTTCTTCTTAGCAGCCATTATACCCTTCAGAGCAGGCAGCCGTGGCTCATTTGAGCCCTTCGTAATGCATAGGACAGCAGGGAGATCTACTTCGACGATTTCACTCCCTCCTTCCACTTCTCTCTTGCATCTAGCCGTACGTCCATCGATCTCGAAGCTCGAGACACCCGAGACACATGGCCTGCCTGACAGCGCCGCAACCATCTGACCTACCTGCTGCTGATCGTCGTCGGCGGCCTTGATGCCGAAGAGGAAAAGATCGGCTTCTGAGCCTTCAAGCTCTGCGGCAAGGCCCTTTGCAGTAGCCAGTCCATCCAAGCTGACCTCTCCATTGAGCAGAACCGCGCGGTCAGCCCCCATGGCCAAAGCCTTTCTGAGTGTCTCACTCGAAGACGAATCTCCCAATGTCAGAACGGACACGTCCCCCTCATCCTGTAGGCCCTCCTTCAATCGAATTGCCGCCTCAACAGCGAAGGCATCGTAAGGGCTCATATCATACTTGATACCACTAGTCTCGATTGAGCTACCCGACCCATCTATGCGAATCCTTGCCTCAGTGTCTGGGACTCTCTTTATACAAACAATGACGTTCAATTCGATAACTCCGTGTGGTTCTGTGGACCTAAGCGCTCGACACTCGACACGGCGCTTGGAACCTGATTCGACTCCAGTGGTTGCATGGGAAACATTTACCCCCCAAGAGCTCTAAAGAGTCGCTCCCAAGACACCAAAGCAAATCATCGCGATCGCACCACTCAAAAGCGCATACGGTAGCTGGGTCCGGACATGGTCTATATGGTCGGTCGCGGCTGCCATCGAAGAGATGATCGTAGTGTCTGAAATCGGTGAGCAATGGTCACCGAAGACGCCCCCAGCAAGCGATGCGGCGACAAAAGGGGCAAGCGGGAGACTCAGAGTTGCCGCAGCTGGCACAGCAATCGGCAGCATAATAGCGAAAGTTCCCCAGCTCGTGCCGGTCGAGAAGGCAATGCCACCCGAAACCAAAAAGACTAAAGGCAGATATACAAAATTCGGCATCGTACCAGCTGTCACTTGGGCAACGTATACACCTGTACCCAAAGTGTCGATCACATCACCAAGTGCTAGTGCCAGCAGGAGAATCATTGCAAGTGGCACCAGTGCTCCTGCACCTCGGAGATTTATCTTCGTCAGCTGTTCTACAGTAAAAATCCCCTGGGCTCGCAGCATAACCCACGCCACAGCCAGACCGAACATTACGGACCACAAGACACTCGTAGACCCAGAGCCGGCGCTCAGGTCTCCGTCTCCAGTTATCCATAGTGACAAGGGCATAAAAAATACCATACTGGCGATAGGAAAGAACATGTTCCGCGCCCTCGGCTCCACTCCATCTAGAGGTGTCGGTGAAAGAACCTCCTCGTCTATCATTGGTGTCGCATCAGGCCACAGGAGCTGTCCCCGCCGCGTTCGCTCCTCGGCCTTCTTCATTGGCCCGACATCTAAACCCATTATGATGACAACCAATACCAAAATCACCGCAACAACTGCATAGAAATTGTAGAGTATCGACTGCATGAAAACACCTAATGCGTCTTCCACTCCAAGTCCTTCAAGAATGCCTAGGTTATAAGCACCCCAAGCGTTCATCGGAATCAGAATACAAATCGGTGCCGAAGTTGAGTCGATGATATAGGCAAGCTTCTCTCTGGAACACTTGTACCGGTCAAAGAGAGGCCGAGAGACAGAGCCCGCCACGAGTACTGTGATGTTCGACTCGATAAAGATGACTATGCCGGTGGCCCAAGCGAGCAATTGCGCTTTCTTGGCAGAATCGACCCACCGGTTCTGCTCAAGCAGATTTACAAAACCTCTTACTCCACCGGAAGCCTCCACAGTTGCAATCAAGGCACCGATTGCCAGAGTAAACATTATTACCCTAGCATCTCCGGCTTGACCGAACACCGATACCATGCCCTCTATCGATTGTCCGAGACCAGCTAGTGGATCCCATCCCTCCATGATCGTCCAGGCGAACCACAACCCGCCTGCGAGTGAGAGATAGACTTGTCGAGTCCATATCGCTAATGCAATCGCGAGGATGGGTGGGAGGACAGAAATCCAGGTAGGATCACTCATACATACAGCTCAGAATCAGAGGGTCATTTACGCTGCTCTATGCAGCCTGCAGCTCGTTCAACATAAAACTGCGAAAGCCAATCCGCCTCTGGCTCGCCTAGTGAAAACTTCTAGCCGGGTCAGCTCTCCCTATTCTTCGCCCTAGACCAACCCCTGTGCCCACGTGCCCGACGTTCATAATCGGCTCTCCATGCCTCTAGGACCTGTTCCGCTCGGTTCTTAGGAATAATCCCGGCTATAGAATCAGGATTCTCATGCATAGTTCGAAAGAGATCAGAACCTAGCGCCTTAACGAGCGTATCGGCGGTTTTCTCGCCAACGCCCTTGTACCGATGGCTGAGATATCGTGCGATAGCACCCGGATCTGAAGGTAACGCCAAGTCGGATACCTTGACGTCGTCGGTGTCAGCCATATCGGACTCAACAGAAACCTCTCTCAGTGCTTCCGCTGTTTTAGCTCCTGTAGATAACGACCTTTCAACCTTCGGACTTTCCTGTGGCGCCAAGGACTCGGTCCTCGAATCGGATGAAATATGGTCGGAGCCGACCGTAGCCTTCACTCCTTGGCCTTCGAAAAGTTCGGGTGCCTCACCGCTAACACTCTTGGACCCGCGCCGGGATCCAAACCGAAGTCCAAACCAACCGCGCTTCTGAGGCTTCAGATCCTCTGGAAGCTCATCGACGACTTCACCCTTAGCGTCATTGCTCTGAGCCCCAGTGCCATCCTTTGTAACGAGCTCACCTCCCGCCATGGGCTTCTGCAGCTCGATCATTGAGACATCAAGATTGCCCCTTTCCGTGCGACTAATACTCACGACACCATCTTTCTCCGCTTGACCCAAGAAGCGACTGAACTTGGCAAAACCGAGTTCGGTTTCGTCGAAATCAGAATCGGCCGCTAGCATTTTCCTCTTGAGGTCTGAGTCCCGTACTGGATCCCTTCCCGCTTCATGCAGATCGGACAAAACGCTGCGCAACGCCTCGTATGCCTGTGCAAGACCTCCCTCCCCCTCGAGGTCGGCGCCTATCGGCGTCTCAGCGTTACTAGAACTCAAGTCTTGACGGGGGCCTTTTGCCCCGCGGCGCGAGCGAGATCGTCCGTTCTCACGGCGACTACTGCGAGCCTTCGTGGCTACGATCTCGTATTGCCCGTTCTCCATCTTCTTGAGGCCAACTAACCCGCGAGACGCCGCCTCTGCCAAGAACTTGCTGAATTTCGAGAACCCGATCGAACCTTCGTCGAAAGATGGGTCGAGTTCCTGCATCACCTGCTTTAGGCGGTCGGAACGCATCACGTCACCGCGGCTAACCATCTTCGTGACTGCATCTCGAACCAAAATCCAAGGGTCACGCGTGGTGTGATCCAGTTCTGTCGTCTTGGTTAGACCTGTAAGACTCGTGTACGAATAGTATTCGTCGCAATTCTGCACGAGGATGTCTGAACTGGACTCCTGAAGTCCAACACCAATCACATACTTTCCGTACTCCTTAAGCTTAAGCACAAGACTAGAAAAGTCGGAATCCCCGGTGAGGAGTATGTACGTACCGATCTCTGGGCGAATGAAAACCAATTCTAGTGCATCAATCGCCATTCTGAGGTCAGTCGCATTCTTCTTGTTGCTTCCATATGCTGGCGCAAAAATCAGATCGACGGACGCCTCCGACAGGGGAACGATGTACTGTGGGTATCTTCGCCAATCCGCGTAGGCCCTTTGAACGCTGACCTTACCCTTGATAACATCTGAGTCGAGGAGCGTCTTGAGTTCCTTTGAAAGATCGGAACGCATACCCATCGTGACATTGTCAAAGTCGATGAGCAGCGCGGCATGCGGTGACTCAGAACCCGCCATGCCCACCCCACCCATATGTGGGGCCTTAGTGTACTGGATACTCATGGTGTATCTCTCGCAAACTGTATAGTCATCTCGCGAGACCTCCCCACCTAGTCGCGTCGCTAGAGCACGAACAAGGTCAAGGGAAGTCCTAGAGGCACGTCCACCCCGGACGCCGCGAACCCCTTAGCGTGAGAACTGTCCCTCAGCAATCGCTGTTCGGGAGAGCTCACCCTCTCCATAAAACTTGTTCCCTAACAACTGGACCCTCTACGGAGGACACCATAGGAACAAGCGACTTCAACGAGATGCGGGTCGAAACCCGGACCTTCGCAACAAGCTGCACCGCCGGATGAGACTCAATGCGAGTCTCTACTTCTTTTACGATACACGTTAAAGCTTGAGGTAATAATAACGTTCTTGGTTCACCTCACCAAATAACGAAACCTCCTCCTCTGATTTATAAGACCGACATCCTCGGAATTAAAAGATGCGGGAAGGATCCATAAACCCTTGAAACTGTCACCACCCAGAAATCACCTCGTCTACTACCGTTCGAACCTCGTCTTCGTCGACTTCTCTGGCCCACCCCCCTTGATCAAGGACCTGACCGATCCTACGAAGAAGTACATAACGCGTGCGGCCACCCCTAGCCTTCTTATCAGCGCTTAGAAAATCAAGTACAGTCGAAGTCTCAACCTCAAGCGCCGTTCTATCGACAAGTTCGGCGAGCACGTCTATCAGCCTCTCCGAAGTACTTGCTTCGGTGAGGCCAAGTCGCTCGCCCAGACGCGCTTCCGCAACCATACCGAAGGCTACCGCCCTGCCATGGCCCAGTCGATAATCTGTTGCTGCTTCTAACGCATGCCCTACGGTGTGTCCAAAGTTCAGGACCTGCCTCAAACCTCGCTCGAACTCGTCGCGCGCCACCACTTGTGACTTGAGTCGCACAGATGCTGTTACACACCTAGCACTCTCCTTCGGATCAGCCAGGATCAGTTCTTTTGTCGTATTCGCTAGCCCTAGGAAGTGTTCTTCGTCCAATATCGCTCCGTGCTTTACAGCCTCTACAATCCCTTCGGCCAAGAACCGGGGATCCAGGGTACCAAGCGCCTCTGTATCCGCGACAACAGCACTCGGGGCATGGAAGGCACCTACCATATTCTTCCCGTTGCGAACATCCACACCGGTCTTACCCCCGACCGAGGCATCAACCATTGAGAGCGTTGTCGTGGGCACTTGGATGACCGGAACGCCCCTTAGAAACGTAGCGGCAACGAATCCAGCTAAATCTGTTGTGACACCTCCTCCCACAGCCACCACCGCACAGTCACGTCCCAAACCAGCTTCAAGCATCTCGTCAGTGAGGATGGACCAAAACTTCCTGGTCTTGGATGCTTCTCCCTCTGGGAATGTCAGAAAAGTTACATCATGACCTGCGTCCCTAAGCGCCTTGCCTACAGTTTGACCATGGATCGGGCCGACCCGGTCATCCGAGATAACTGCAAGCCGCTGAGCAGGTGCATAAGTCCCTACCACCACTGGCACGAAAGCTAGAAGAGAAGGGCCGACGAACACCGGATACCCACCTGAGGCCGCCGAGACCTCTACAGTGGCATACGCTGCCTCATGCACGTTCTTTATCACGATTCGGAGGGGGCCAGCTCAACCATCGCGTCTACCGAGCCCCCGATCTGCAGCAAGGTCGCCGAGCGACCTTCCACAACTATTCTCTCTACTAAAACCTTACCACCCAGATTATCTGCATGTGACCCTATTCGCTTCGTGAATTGATAATGTCCGTCTTCATCAGACCATAAGACCACCCAAACTAGATGCTGGTCACCATCGCTGGATTCGACCAGCACGTATTGGTCACCATCCCACATCGCCGCTATATCGCCTGCCGCTCCCTCACCGGCTACGCCTCCCGAAATCTCCAACACTTCCTCCAAGAAGATCTGTAGCTCGAACGCTCCCAGCCCATCTCGTAAAACGACCTTTCCCTTGTCGACAAAGATTGCCAGATCAGTCGACCGATTGGCATTAGCATAAACCACTTGCTCGGTCGAGTTGGGCATCAATGGCCCCAACGGATTATGTCGCTCTCCATCAGCCCATAGTCGCTGAACAAAGACGGCGCCCTCGATATACGGGAAGAGAAGGGACTCTCGAATTATACGAGGGGCATCTGCCAAGGCTGGAAATTGCTGACTGACTCCTGTTAGAGCGGGACGGACTTGAGACTCAAAATCAGGGATCTGGGACAGATCAATCGGAGACCCAACTGCCTGCTCGGTTAGGTATTCGAACATCACCAGTGTAGCATGTCCTTCGATCGCCGCCTGCGCCGCTGTCACCGCATCGTTACCACGAGCTGGATCGACTAACTCATCTAATCGGACATTTTGGTCCTGAACAGCGTGAACTAGTTCATGGAGCAGCAACGCTTCTATAGCCGCTTCTGGTTGATCATCCAGAACAAAAAGTGCCGTCGAGTCAGGGTCATAGAAACCAGCCACTTGCTCCGTATACAAGCTTAGCAGGAGATCCCTGAGGCCTAGATCCGGTTCTACGAGACCGAGTAGCGCATACGTATCCCTTCGGGCCCGTGCTTCATCCTCTGGTAAATCCTCATCGAGCTTCAAGCGCAAATAACGCACTAGTTGCTCTCGACTTCGCGCCTCGATCCGCACCGGATGCGACAGATCCATGCCAGATCGCTCAGCAAGCCTTGGCAGTAACTCTTCTCCGATCACCGCCAGCTCAGGATTCGACGACACGACCATCGATGACTGTGACGTCTGGCCACCGCAGCCAGACACAGCCAGTGCCAGCATCATGACAGAAATCTTGGGTGATCTAGTTTGTCTCATTCGGGACATGACAGGATGTATAGATGAATCGCGGCACTTGTGTCTCGGCTTGATTAACAGTTAACCCCTTTGGGATCCCTGAAGAAGATGCTTGAGTCAGTGGTGGCAAAATCGGTAGCTTCGACACTGAGAATACGGTTGGCACCCGACTTGCAACCAGCCAGTGTAGACTTTCTATGATGGTTATAAGGCAACCGATATGATGGCACGAGCGACGGCAAGAGACACGAGAACAGGTAGTCAGGGCCTCCGTAGTCGATTCGCTAGATTCTGGCATCCAAGAGAATACCTCCTTGCGATAGGATTCCTGGGGGCACTCGGCGTTGGTGGATTCTGGGGTACCTGGCAAAACCTATGCGCGGGGGACGCGTGTCCTTCGATTGCGCGTATTTCAACGTTTGAGCATGAACAAAAAAGCAAAATCTTAGCAGCCGACGGTGAACAGATCGCGGAATTCGGCTTTGAGACTCGTACCCCAATCCGAATCACGGATTTACCAGCTCATGTCCACCAGTCGGTTGTCGCGATGGAGGACAAACGGTTCTATCAACACGGTGGGTTTGACCCAATCGGTTTCACACGAGCAGCGATCGGTGTAATCACCCTCAACTATGCGGGCGGCGGAAGCACGATCACCCAGCAGCTCGCTCGCAATCTCTTTGCTGAGATAGGATTTGAGCAGCGCTATACCCGGAAAATCAAAGAGCTCCAGGTCGCTCTTGACCTAGAAAGATCCTACACAAAAGAACAGATCCTCGAGGCGTATTTGAACGAGATCTACATGGGTGGTGTCTACGGGTTCCAGGCTGCATCACTTCGGTACTTCGGAAAAGGAGTGGCAGACGTAAATGTGGCCGAAGCCGCTCTCCTTACTGCTATTCTCAACCGCCCAACGTGGTATAACCCCTTCACAAACCCAGAGCGCGCACTAGCGCGCAGAAACACCGTTCTAGACCTCATGGAGCAGCAACGCTACCTAACCCAATCCGAGACCGAGCTTTGGAAATCCTTTCCCCTCCCAGAAGTCGAGCCAGATCGAGCCTCTACTCAGTTCGCTCCATACTTCGAGGAGTGGGTTCGGCAAATCTTAGCTGATCGCTTCGGTGAGGAGATCTATCGTGGAGGATTCCGAGTATACACAACCCTTGATATCCAGATGCAGGAAGCGGCGCGAGCTGCTATGGAAGCTGGTTGGGCAGAGATAGAGGCAGACTCGGCCAATTTCCTTCACCAACGTTACGAGCCGGCAGACACGTCCTACGGCAGTTCAACCCCCTATCTGCAGGGCGCATTCATCTCATTAGATCCGGAAACCGGTCACGTGAAGGCCCTGATAGGAGGTCGGGATTTCCAACACTCAAAATTCGATCGGGCAAGGCAAGCGCGGCGTCAGGCCGGATCTTCGTTCAAACCATTCGTTTACACTGCGGCGCTTAACACCGGAATACCTGCCTCCTATATCGTGGAGGATATTCCCGTCGTATATCCGCAACTTGATGGGTCGGATTGGCGTCCCTCAAACTTCGTTGACGAATTCAAGGGGCCAATGACCCTCCGCGAGGGCCTCTATACATCGACCAACATGATCGCGATCCGACTGGGCTGGGAGGAGGTCGGTATAGAAACCGTTGCCCAGACTGCCCGTCGGATGGGGATCATGACGGAGATTGAAAGGTTTCCTTCAACGACAATAGGTGCTTCTGAGGTAATCCCTCTGCAAATAGCTGAGGCATACTCATCTTTTCCTAACATGGGAACCAAAGTCCGACCGTTCCCAATCCTTAGGGTTGAAGACGACAATGGAACCGTCATATGGGAACCCCAGCCCGAAAAGACGACCGTTCTTGAGCCGTTACCTACCCGTATCGTTGTGGATATGCTGGAAGATGTCGTGCGACGTGGAACAGCCTACACGGCCGTGCGCGTCCGTGGTGGACTCCCCCATAACATCCCAGCCGCAGGAAAAACCGGAACCACCAACGACGGGACAGATGTTTGGTTCACAGGGTTCACTGGAAACCTGCTCGCCACAGTCTGGTTCGGAATGGATACGCCACAGCCAATCTTCCGCTTAGGTCCTGGTCGCCGTCAGGCAACAGGAGGAGGACTGGCTGCCCCAGTTTGGGGTTCCTTCATGAGCCAGGTATACCGGGGTACATCAATCGATGACGATACCGGCAGAACGGGGTCACGCCCGCTCCTAGCTCGCCCACAGCTCTGGGAGATACCTGACGGCCTCAATGCGGTTGTGGTCGATCGCAAAACTGGACTATTGGCGTCACGCTGGTGTCCCGAAGAAGATCAATACACCGAGTATTACATCCCGGGCACGGAACCAACTGATTTATGTGATCGTTCGAGTCGACGTTTCCGTTCCTCTAGGATTCGGGGCTCCCAATAACACCTTACGGCCTCCATTATCCTCCTTCTTGATTGAGATCTATCAGCCATACTAGGATCGCGACTAAGCAGATCATCGCTGACATCAGTCGAGTGCCATTGGCCACCGCGTTACTTCGACAGCCTCCCGGTATAGAACTCTCCCTGTTGTGTATATTAAATCTGATCGGTCACGGTCCGCATTGGAGCGACGATTGGGCAACAATGAAGTAATGACCGGCGAGGTTCTGATCCCTGCATCAGTCTTCAAATCATTGGGTTCCGAACTCGCTGTAGAACTAAACACGACAGAGGGAGCTCGGATGCTAAACCGAGCAGGATACCAGTCCGGACTCACAGCAGCTTCTTTGATGAACCAAGAGTCCGGGGGCGATTCCTCATTTATGAGTCAGGATAGCTTCTGGGC
Source organism: Gemmatimonadales bacterium UBA7835 (assembly GCA_002500925.1). Classification (GTDB taxonomy): domain Bacteria; phylum Gemmatimonadota; class Gemmatimonadetes; order Longimicrobiales; family Gaopeijiaceae; genus UBA2589. The sequence continues at coordinate 92,598 of DLTN01000116.1, forward strand.
TTCCATCTCAGCTTTTTTCTCAAGACGTGGCTGGGGAAAACTTTCTCACAGCACCCCTCATCGTGCGATAGGAATGCTACGCGCCACCGACTGGGCGGAAGCAGAGCCGCAATCCGATACTAACGTTCGAGTCACGAACTGCAGTTTCAGCGAAGGTTACCTTTCTGGAATTCTCTCAAAGCTCTCGGGGCGCTCGGTGGCCGTGCTCGAGGTTTCTTGCCAAACTCGAGGGGACGACGCGTGCGAATTCGCTTTTGGTTCCGAATCAGCGATCCAGAAACTGGATAAAGCAATTTTAAACGGGACTGAGATATCGAATGCACTCAAAGAACTCTGACTATAGCCCGCAAAGGTGTCGGGCACTCGGCATTGACTTCGGCACTAAGCGAATAGGTATGGCAGTAAGTGATTCCACTAACACTCTGGCTACGCCCCTCAAAACTCTCATCCGGCGAGAAGGGAAAAGACCACCGTATGCACGTATGTCGGAGACCGCCACAGACTATGATGTGTGTCAACTAGTGGTCGGATTACCGCTGAGCCTTGATGGCAAAGAAAATGAATGGTGCGCTGAGGTGCGCTTGATGGGAGACAAACTCGGCAAGAAAATCGGAGCAGACGTCGCATATGTCGACGAACGGATGACATCGGTACGGGCAGAGCGAGCCGTGCACGCTGCAGGCTTGCCTCGCTCCAAGCGACGTGAAAAAGGGCGCGTCGATGCGGCGGCGGCGCAGCTTATTCTTCAGGCTTGGCTTAACAACCCCAGTATCGCACGATGACGCTTCATCGACCGAACTGGATGAACAAGTGGGTACTAGTAACGCTTCTGGTTTTGCTGTTAAGCGTTATGACCATCTCTGGAAGAGGCGATGGTAAGCAAGTCATCGTCGAGATTCCCCCAGGTGCTTCATCTGGGGAAGTCGCCTATCTCCTAGAGGAAAACGAAATCATAGCTAGCGCTGTCCTCTTTCGAGCTTACGTAAGAATTAGAGGAGAGGACCGAAGCCTTAAGGCTGGCATCTACAGCATGCAAACCTCTAGTTCGATTCAAGAAGCATTTCGGAAAATTTCCCGCGGGGTAGTAGAGACTACCGCTATCACCATACCGGAAGGGCTCACCGTCTGGCAGATCGCTCCTATACTGTCAGAGATTACTCAGGATACCGAAGACGAAATTACAATTGCCCTGCAGGATCCGATGCTTCCGGAACGCTTCAGCCTAGAGGGGCCTACAATCGAAGGATACCTATTCCCGGACACATACAGGTTCGCGAATGGTATTAGCCTAGAGACAGTCATCACCACTATGATCGACCAATATAGATCGCTGTGGACGGATGCTAGGAGGACAGCACTCAGAGTATCCGGAATGTCAGAGCATGAAATAGTGACGCTAGCTTCGATCATTCAGACGGAAGCTCGGCAGCTATCGGAAATGGCTCGGATCTCAGGCGTGTATCACAACCGAATCCGCAACCGCTGGCTCCTTCAAGCCGACCCCACCGTGATCTATGCACTGGGCGGTTACAGAGAGCGCCTCCTCTACGCGGCTATAGACTCCGTGGCTGACAACCCCTACAACACCTATACCCAACCCGGGTTACCACCCGGACCGATCGCTTCCCCTGGAGCAATGGCGATCGACGCAGCGCTAACACCAGAGGAGCATGACTATTGGTACTTCGTAGCTCGACCGGACGGGTCCCACGTATTCACGCGCACGCTCGCAGATCACAACAGAGCTAAAGAAGAACAAAGACTGGCCAGAAATGGGCTATGAATTGCCATCCTGACGGGCCCTTGCTCACCCTCAAACCCTGCGGATTATCCTGTGTTGTCTCAAGAACGACTTCGTCTGATGTTAATAACTGGCTCGAGCCCAAGCGCGCCTAGGTCTATCCTCAGCATCGTGCAATCGGCACTGGAAGCCGGCGCACCCGCTATCCAACTGCGAGCTAAAAAAGCAAGAGCGCGTGACATGGCAGAGTTGGGTCGAAGACTTCGAGAACTCACAAAAGCGGCAGACGCGCTTCTCCTCGTTAATGACCGCTACGATGTCGCACGCGCAGTAGCAGCGGACGGAGTCCACCTAGGCCCTGAAGACGTACCGGTATCCGCGCTTAGACGCATAGCACCAAAAGGATTTCTGATTGGAGCTTCCGCCGACCAGCCTTCCGCGGCACAACGCCTGGTCTCAGAAGGAGCTGACTACATCGGATGTGGCGCTATTTATCCGACATTGAACAAGTTAGACGCGGGCCCAACGATCGGCCTAGCAGGCCTCCAGGCAGTTGTTGACGCAGTTGAGGTTCCAGTCCTGGGCATCGGAGGTATAGACGCTGATGGAGCCCGGAAGATAGCAACCCGTACCTCTGCCGCTGGCATCGCGGCAATCGGAAGCATCATGGATGCTGATGATCCAAGATCCGAAGTCTCTGCACTCCTGAGCCCTTTCAGGACCTATGATTATAAAGGGGCAGCGAATCGTCCGACCTAGAGCCCACCTGCATGCAAGAGATCCTCGATCTCGTGCGCGTCTACGTAGAAATCACCTAGTGCTCTTCCATGTTGTGGATTGTGCCAGTCCGAACCACCACTCATCAGTAGTCCGTTCGCCTTACAGATAGACTCCAATCGAAGTACGTCCGTTTTCTTGGACCGAGGGCGATACACCTCGAGACCCCTAAGTCCGGCCTCGAGCAAGAGAGGAAGAAGCGAATCGACCAGCTCCTCAGGCGGGTGCGCCCAAAGTGGAATACCACCCGCCTCACGCACCAAGTTTATCGCCGCTGTAGGTTCCAAAAGATTTGTGGGCACAAACGCCCTACTCTCGTTTCCAATAAGTCGTTCAAACGCGTCCCAGACTGACTTAGCATACCCAGCTTTGACAAGAGCCTTAGCGAGGTGCGGTCGTCCAATTACAACCCCTTCTGGTCCAGCTTCATCCATAACCGCACCATACGAGATCTTAATCTCCATGCGGTCCAGCCTCTCGATCATCTCACGCATTCGTTCCGCTCGCCGGGACCCAGCGATACGACCGTGCTCTATAAGAACGGGCGAACGTGGATCGACGAAGTAACCCAACACATGGATGTCAGCGGTCCCGTAGGTCGACGAGACTTCAATGCCAGAGATCACCTGTATACTAAAATTGCTAGCTCTTTCCTGGGCCGTTGCTACGCCGGCTACAGTGTCGTGATCCGTGATCGCTATGACGTCCAGACCGGCCACAACCGCCTCATTCACTACCTCGCCCGGAGACCAGGCCCCGTCTGACGCCGTGGTGTGGATGTGGAGATCAAGCCTCAAATCAACAAGATCTCAATCAATTTGGTCTACGAACACTACCTCAGGATCGGGAGCGTCTTTCGGTGGCTCATCACCCGCATACTCGGTCAGGAGGGTCACCATGTCTCTCTCAACCTTCAGCACACCTCCTACGACATGGAAATCCTCGCTTCCGCCACCCGAACGGTCGAGCGTGAGCTCACCAGAACCGATGAGCGAAAGCATGGGCGCGTGACCAGGAAGAATACCCACCTTCCCATCCCACGCCGGTGCTACCACGGCAGAAGCCTCACCCTCGAACACGATCCGGTCCGGAGACACGACACGCACGTGCAATGAAGCCATCAGAATCAGCCCTCAGCCGCGAGCTTTTCAGCTTCTGCAACCACTTCGTCGATCCCACCCTGCATATAAAAAGCCTGCTCCGGGAGGTGATCGAATTCACCGTTCGCAACCCGCTCAAACGACTCAACTGTCTCTTCCAATTTTACATACTTACCGGAAATGCCAGTAAACTGCTCAGCCACGAAGAATGGTTGCGAGAGGAACCGGGCGATCCGGCGAGCGCGGCCGACAATGATCTTGTCTTCCTCTGTCAGCTCGTCCATACCTAGGATGGCGATAATGTCCTGAAGATCCTTGTAACGCTGCAGGATAGCCTGTACCTGTGTAGCGACTCGATAATGGCGTTCACCCACAAACTGCGGATCCATTATCCGAGAGCTCGAATCAAGCGGGTCAACCGCCGGATATATGCCCTGCTCCGCTATAGAGCGCGAGAGGACAGTCTGAGCATCTAGGTGCGTGAACGCAGTAGCAGGAGCCGGGTCTGTAAGGTCATCGGCCGGCACATAGATGGCCTGCACCGAAGTGATCGATCCGGCTGCGGTAGAGGTTATGCGCTCTTGGAGCTCACCCATCTCAGTACCGAGTGTAGGTTGGTATCCCACAGCAGATGGCATACGCCCCAATAGGGCGGACACCTCTGATCCCGCCTGTGTGAAACGGAAAATGTTGTCGACGAACAGAAGTACGTCTTGGTTCTCAACGTCACGGAAGTACTCAGCCATGGTCAACCCTGAGAGACCTACTCGAAGGCGGGCTCCCGGAGGTTCATTCATCTGGCCGTAAACAAGCGAGGTTGAATCCAGAACTCCCGACTCTTTCATTTCGAGCCAAAGGTCGTTGCCTTCTCGTGTCCTCTCACCCACGCCGCAAAAAACCGACTTGCCGCCGTGTTCCATCGCAATGTTGTTAATGAGCTCCATGATGATGACGGTCTTACCGACGCCGGCACCTCCAAATAGACCCGTCTTCCCACCCTTTACATAAGGAGCCAGTAGGTCGACGACCTTTATGCCGGTCTCAAAAATCTCCGTCTTGGGCTCAAGCTGATCAAACTTTGGAGCTAGTCGGTGTATGGGCCACCTTTCGACCTCATCCGCTTTTTCTCCTCCGACTGGACCCATCTCATCTACAGGTTCGCCGAGCACATTCAAGATTCTCCCGAGAGCAGCCTCCCCGACCGGGACCGAAATCGACGCCCCAGTGTCAGAAACTTCCATCCCGCGCGTCACACCGTCTGTGGAAGACATGGACACAGCACGAACCTGTCCGCGACCGATGTGCTGCTGCACTTCGGCAATCAGCTCGATCTCTTGGCCAGCCTCGTTCGTCGTCTTGAGTGAAAGCGCGTTGTAGATCTCAGGCAAATGGGCGGCCTCGAACTCAACGTCGAGGACCGGTCCAATGACCTGAACGACCTTTCCAGTGTTATCAGCCATGATGTCCTTATTTATCCCTACTCGAGGGCGGCGGAGCCACCGACGATCTCGGCGATCTCCTGCGTGATCTGGGCCTGACGGGCCCTGTTGTAAGTCCGAGTGAGGTGCTCAAGCACGTCACCAGCGTTGTCGGTTGCAGATTTCATCGCCGACCTGCGGGCACCCTGCTCCGCGGCGGCATTCTCCACTAGTGCCGTATAGACGGCATTGCGGATATAAACGGGGAGGATCCGTTCCAAGATCATGTCCCCACTGGGGCTCAGAATGTAGACGTCAGCCGATGATGCGTTTTCATCACCCGATATCGGTAGCAAGTCACGCGTGTGCGGCGGCGTCGACATCGCCGACTTGAACTTTGAGCTCACGAGATACACTGCATCCACTTGTCCGTTCTCGAAACGTTCTCGCACTGGGGCGATTATCGCTTCAGCATCGTCAACGGTCGGACTGTCCCCCACATTCACCTTCTCCGTTGTGATCTCTTCACCACGGAATCGGAAGTAAGCAACACCCTTCTTTCCCGCTATGTGCAATTCTGTCTCTATACCTTGAGCGCGCAGATCCTCCATAAGATTGCGAGCCTGCTTGATGAGGTTTGAGTTGAATCCACCGCATAAGCCACGGTTCGCCGTCAGTAGCACTACTGCGGCCCGCGATACCTCTTTCGGCCGTCTTAGAATCGGGTATTTCTCACTCAACGCAGGAGAATAAAGTCCTCCCACGATCTCCTGAAGCGCATCCGCATAAGGCCGGGCCGCCTGAACCCGGTCTGACGCCTTCTTAAGCTTTGAAGTCGCTACGAGCTCCATTGTGCGCGTTATTTGCCGGGTGTTTTCGACTGACTTTATCCGGCGCTTTACGTCCGCGTCACCTGCCACTTCGTCTCTCCTCTACTCGGTAAAGAGTTAGCCGATTCAGGCCGAGGCCCCAACGGCCTCGTGCTCGGCAGCGAAAGACTCGTTGAAACTCTCAATCGCAGACACCAACTGCTCATTCAACTCGTCAGTTAGTTGGCCACCATCTCGAATACCATCGAGGACTCCTTGGTGCTTTGCGGCCATTTGTTGGTGGAAGCCGAGTTCCCACTGACGAACTAGGCTGACATCCACGTCATCCAGATATCCGTTGGTCACCGCATAGATGACGGCGACCTGATTCTCGACCGGCATCGGCTGATACTGTGGCTGCTTGAGCATTTCCACCGTACGGGCCCCCCGAGCTAGTTGACGCTGGGTGGCGGCATCTAGGTCTGAGCCAAACTGAGCGAAAGCCTCTAGTTCACGGTATTGAGCCAGGTCCAAACGCAGACGACCTGCAACCTTTTTCATGGCCTTGATCTGAGCAGAGCCACCAACACGCGAGACCGAAATACCGACGTTGACCGCAGGCCGCACGCCAGAGTTGAACAGGTCCGGCTCAAGGAAAATCTGACCATCGGTGATGGAAATCACGTTAGTCGGAATGTACGCGGAAACATCACCACCCTGCGTTTCGATAATCGGCAGAGCGGTCAGCGACCCTCCACCCTGTTCGTCTGCGAGCTTAGACGCGCGCTCTAGGAGACGAGAGTGGAGATAGAAAACATCGCCCGGATATGCTTCCCGCCCCGGAGGGCGACGAAGAATCAAGGAGAGCTGACGGTAAGCCTGTGCTTGTTTCGAGAGATCGTCATACACGACCAATGTATGTTTGCCTTGCCACATAAAGTGTTCCGCTAACGCTGTGGCTGCATACGGCGCGATATACTGCATCGGCGCAGGGTCAGACGCATTCGCGGTTACAACAATCGTGTAGTCCATAGCTCCGTGTTCCCGAAGCGTCTCGACTACCGCTCTAACCTTACCCGCCCGCTGACCAATCGCGCAGTAGATACATATAACATCAGTGTCTTTTTGGTTTATGATCGCGTCGACGGCAACGGCAGTCTTTCCTGTACCGCGGTCCCCGATGATCAATTCACGCTGTCCTCGTCCTACCGGGATCATTGAGTCAATCGCTTTGATTCCCGTCTGCATCGGCTCACCCACGGGCTGTCGTTTCACGATACCCGGAGCGACAATGTCGATCTGGCGGTTGCCTTCAATATCTGCAATCGGTCCCTGACCATCCTGAGGGTTACCAAGCGAATCAACCACCCGACCCAGATATCCGGCCCCCACTGGGATGTCTAACACACGGCCGGTGCGCCGAACCTGATCTCCTTCATGCAGACGTATCCACTCACCCATAATCACCGCACCGATATTGTCCTCTTCAAGGTTCAGCGCGAGCGCGGTTACTGTCTCACCTGACTCTGATGACGTGATCTCGAGCATCTCCGACGCCATAGCCTTTGTAAGACCATAAATGCGGGCGATTCCGTCCTTAACCTCTAGGACTTCACCGACCTCTTCTGCTTGAAGCTCGTCTTCGTAGCGCTCGATCTCGTCGAGCAAGACGTCCTTGATCTCGCTGGCGCGGAGTTGGGAGTCGTTGGCCATCTTAATTTGTCTGGATTTTGGAGTTTAAATTCAGTTCAGGCTATCGCTGCTTCACCGGAGTCGGTGGGCAGGTCGGCCGCGAGCATCTGGCGGCGCAACCCTTCCATCCGCCTTCGGACCGATCCATCGTAGATCGTGTCCCCTGTACGTACTACTAGTCCTCCCAGGATACCTACATCTACCCGGAAGTGCGGGATCGCTCTTTTGCCGAGTGCCACAGAGAGCTTTCTCGCAATCAACTCACGAGTTGCTTCGTCCACTGGACGGGCCACCGTTACCTGCACGTGCTCCCTTCCCATGTGAGCATCGAGCAGTACTTGATACTGATGAGAAATCGACCGCAAAAGCCGCTGACGTCTCTTGTCAATTGTAACTAGAACAAAATTCACGACATGCTTGGGCAAAGACGCTTCAAAAGCCTTCTTGACCACATTCTTTTTGTCAGCGTCATCAATTCGCGGAGTTTCAATGAACAAGCGGAACTTCGGATCTTCCTCAATCAGCTTCGCGACCGTTTCGACGGCATCTCCATAGTCCTGAAGAGCTTCGTTCCGCAGAGCTAACTCGAAAAGTGTCTCTGCGTAATTCCGCGCTACAGTTTCGTCCCTCAACCCTCACCTCCCGCTCCGCCCAACTCAGTCAGGTAACGCTCAACGAGCACTCGGTCTTTTTCTTGGTCCAGATTTTCTTGCACCAGCCGCGTCGCCGCAGCTAAAGCCAGGTCAACCGACTCCCTTCTGATTTCGGCGATAGCGGCATCACGCTCACGTTCGATCTCGGCACGAGCCCGTTCAATGATTGACTGGGCCTCGCCTCTCGCCTTCTCCTCAATCTCCATTCGGATAGACTCACCTGCTGCCTTTCCTTCAGCTAAGAGCTCATTAGCCTGTCGGCGGGCGTCAGCGAGATTTTCTTTGTAATTTGCGAGGAGTTTCTCCGCCTCCTGATTCCGTTCTGCAGCCTCGTCGAGCGCCGTCTGAATTCCCTTCTCGCGGGCATCTACAGCAGCCAGGATCGGTCCCCAAGCGTACTTCCCCAAGATGAGGACGAGGATAGCGAATACGACCAAGGTCCAAAAGCTGAGACCTGTATTTATATCGTACAGGCCACCTCCACCTTCTCCCCCCTGACCCAAGAGCTCAATTGGGGATACGACGAGCACAAAAACTGCAGCTGTGATTTGACTAACTCTCATTATCTCTCCGGAATTCTTCCAGTACGGTGAACGAGCCAAATGCCACTAGCCCATTCCTTACTCATCACTGAACCGTGATAGAGGACACCGCGGATTAGAAGAACTTGAAGAGAAGCGCGATCACTAGTCCGAACAGAGCAGCACCCTCGATCAGCGCGGCGAGAATGATTCCAGCCCCCTGAATCGTGGCGGCAGCCTCTGGCTGACGGGCGATTCCTTGGGCCACACCGTTTCCGATTTGACCGATGCCGATTCCTGCACCGATGACTGCGAGTCCGATACCTATTCCAGCGCCGAGCAGGTCTAGTCCACCTGAGGCGGCAGCAGTTTCCTGAACAACGGTGAGCATTCCGTAGAGCATTTCGCTTTCCTTGGAAGTTTGTCGTTAACGACGGGTTAAAATCATTTATTGATGCTTGAAATCCACATAGAACTGCTAGTGCGCATGCTGAATCTGGCCGATGAACACGGCGGTCAGCAATGCAAAGATGTAAGCTTGGAGAAACGCGACAAATAGTTCGAGAATCATGATCCCGGACACCATTGCTATGGAAGCTAGTGTCACTCCTCCGGCTACAATCGCCCCACCGCTTGCGAATATGAAGATCAGGCCGAGAAGCGAAAGAACGAGAGTATGGCCGGCCATCATGTTTGCAAAAAGCCGGATCATCAGAGCGAATGGCTTCGTGAGTTTCCCTAGGAACTCTACAGGAGTGAGAATCACGAGCATGATAGCCGTTCCTATAGGGTTCATACCCTTCGGGGCATAGAAAATCGTACCCATATACCCTGCGAAACCGAGCGCTCTCATTCCGGAGATTTCAGTTACAACAAAGGTCACCAGCGCCAGTGCGCCAGTTACCATGAAATTCCCTGTCGCTGTCGAACCAAACGGGACTAAACCCAACAGATTCATAAACAGGATGAAGAAGAAGAGCGTGAGTATGTACCCCGTGTAGGCGTCCGCTCCGTGACTAATATTTCTGCGCACAACCTCGTCCCGAAAATAAAGAACCATCGCTTCCATCGCGTTGGCCAACCCAGTTGGCGCCCGATTTGAAAACTTGTTTTCCATCGCTCGCCCGATGGGCACAAAAATCGCCAAGCAAACAATCGCAGCCAAGAATAAGAAGACGACGTGCTTCGTCGGAGAAAGGTCTAGTGTGAGTGGTCCAATGTGTATCGGATCGAAGTGCGGAAGGTGGATGACCGGTCCGAATCCAAGTAACTGGAACTCTAGTTCCGCGCCATCTAGAAGATGGTGCATCAACATGTACTGGAGATCAGGGCCGCTTTCAGCACCACCCCCATGTTCCTGAGCGGCGTGAGCAGCACCCTGCAGCGCGGCCAGAAGTTTCATCTAAGCCCGCACCGTTTCGCTTGACTGAATCCGGAAGTAAAACGGCTCTAGCAACAGCAGGCCGAAGAAAAATCCCGCGAGTGCGAGGAGCATCGGTATTGCAAAATCAGCTCCCGAGTTTATGGCTATGACCGCCCCAATTCCTATAACAGCCATACGAACTAACGTCCCACCTATCCACACGGCTAAAAAGTGTTTGAGCTCAGTTCGAAAGCGGATCAAGGCCCAAAAGGCGATGCTTTGGACGGGAATCACCATGGCTGCAGCAACTAATGTCCCAGACCGACCCGCATCATCCAGAAACGGCCAAAGTCCGACCAAAACAGTCGATACTAGGATCACGCACGCAGACGCGTACTTGAACGAAGCCTTCATTGCGGGTCGTCTTCCCGCTGTCTCGGATCAATCACGATGTGAAAATACAAGCTGTAGAAACCTGCTCCGCCGCCTATGAAAGCACCGATCACCATCAGAATGGGTCCTGTCCCAATTTTTCCATCGGCCCAGAATCCAAGACCCATGAAGAACAAAACGGCGAGGGCCCAGGTCATACCGTGACCCATGAATTGACCAGATGCTCGCACCACTTCTTTGAGCTGATCATCTGACTGTTCAGGTCGCTGCTTCAAACTGAACCCCCTCGGGCACCCGAACACCGCTTTCCCTGAGAAAACGACCTCCGCGCAGCCGAAAAAACATAGTCCTTGTGAAAAAAAGCGCAAGCTGTTTAACAACCGCGGAAACGCCCCTAATCGCTAAAGATTATCAGGATCCGCGATCACCTGTCGCAGTCTACGTTCAAGGGCGTGTTAGAACCAACTCAGCCCATCGCCATTCCCGTCTCGGTGAATCATCCTGTCCATAGTTCGAGTGTTCTTGGAAAAAGAACCGTTGACTGCTTGACGGATCCCACCAGCTCCGTCAATCTTCGCGCCGGTCCCGAGCCGCTTCATCGCGCTTACTTCCAGTGCGGTCCGTACTCGGACGATTGAATGCCGCACAGGAACTAAGGAATGGCTACAACCGAGCAAACTCAAGTAATCGACCGTGACGTAGCGCTCCTCGAAAGGGCGGCCGAGGTCACTGCGTCTATGCGTGTGGAAGTGGAAAAGCGCATCGTAGGACAACGCGAGGTGATCGATGAAATGCTGGTTGCCCTGCTAGCCAATGGCCATGCGCTTCTGGTTGGCGTGCCCGGACTCGCAAAAACCCTCCTAGTGCAGACGGTAGCAGATGCACTCGATTTAGAGTTCAGTCGAGTTCAGTTTACGCCTGACCTGATGCCGACCGACATAACGGGGACCGAGGTAATCGAAGAGGATCGAACAACCGGACGTCGCGTGTTCAGATTTGTGAAGGGTCCGGTATTTGCCAACATAGTTCTAGCAGACGAGATCAACCGAACCCCACCAAAGACACAAGCTGCACTCCTCGAAGCGATGCAGGAACGGGCAGTGACAGCTGCGGGCGAAACGTACACGCTTCCAAAGCCGTTCTTTGTGCTTGCAACGCAGAATCCTATTGAGCAGGAAGGAACCTACCCTCTTCCTGAAGCGCAACTGGACCGCTTTATGCTCGAGCTTCCGATCTACTATCCATCCCGGGAAGAAGAGGAAGAGGTCGCCATGAGGACCACAGGGGGCACGGAACAAGAGGTGGGAAGCGTCATCACCGCTCAGGAGTTGATCGAACTCCAAGGACTAGTGCGACGTATCCCAGCTCCGCCATCTCTGGTCTCGTTTGCTGTCCGTCTGGCACGTGCCACCCGCCCCAGAGAAGAAGAGGCCGCCTCAGTGACTGAGAACTACGTATCATGGGGCGCCGGGCCACGTGCCTCGCAATATCTCGTGCTCGGTGCAAAAGCGCGGGCAGCATCGCGCGGAGCAGCAATTCCGTCATATGATGATGTGCGCGCAGTAGCGCCAGCCGTGCTGGCCCATCGCCTCGTATTAAACTTCGAAGCTGAAGCCGATGGGCGAACGACGCGCGACGTGATCGCAGAACTCCTTAAGGAGAGCCAGGGTTGGACCTGACGGAAATAGCCTGAGGTGACAGAACACCCTCCGAGGAGTTACGGTGATACGGGGAGGCCTCTATGATGGTTCTTTATGCTGCTATCGTCGTCGGACTTCTTCTAATGTCAGCGATCCTGACAGCGGTCCACGATTCGGTCTTCCAGATTACGCGATCGCACACCAGGACTCTGGTTGAAGAAGGCTTTGACGGCGCCAAGAACGTAGACGCAGCCCGGGAACATAAGCACGCAGTTCAGGCCAGCGTTCGTGTCACAACTACTGTTCTGAATCTCTCGGCCCTCGCGTTAATCGCACTAACAGGTGTCTCGACATGGGGCCGATTGGGACAGGTGACAAGCACCTTGTTGGGTTTAGTCTTAGTGCTCACGATCGCAGACCTAATCCCTCACCTAATCGCAGCGCGACGACCAATCAGGCTCGCGCTTTCCTCAGCGGGAATGCTGCTTTTCGTCGAAAGGATCGCTCGTCCACTTGTGCGGCCAGTTGAGCGGCTCGAGTACCACATCGGCGGTAACGACGACACAGTCTCAGATGCGCAGCGCGAGCTTCGGGAGATCCAAGAGATTGGCACGGAAGAAGGGGTGCTTGAAGAGGGTGAGAGCCTCCTTGTAGAACGCGCATTCCGGCTAGACGAACTCACTGCTTGGGACGTGATGGTTCCCCGGGTCGATATTTTTGCATGGCAAGAAAACCTCAAACTTAGAGATATCGTAAAGACCCTAACGCAGGTCCCATACAGCCGCGTACCTGTTTACACAGACTCTGTCGATGACGTGACTGGTATCGTCTACGTCCGCGAGATATACGAACGCTTTGTCGGCGGCGAACTCGACCGAAGCGTTGCCGACTTAGCCCACGACCCATTCTTCGTTCCTGGTTCACGATCACTGACCGAACTCCTTCAAGAGTTCCAAGCGCGCCGCATCCACATGGGGATCGTAGCAGACGAATTCGGTGGCACAGATGGTCTTGTTACACTAGAGGACATCCTTGAGGAACTCGTAGGCGAGATCCACGACGAGACGGACCTTGATGAAGAAGAGATCCAACGCATCAGTGAGGACGTCTTAGAATGTGACGCCGGAGTCGACCTTAGAGACCTCGACGAAGAACTCGATATTGCTCTTCCTCAAGGTGAGCACAGATCTCTGAACGGCTTCTTGCTTGAAGAATTGGGACATGTGCCCGAAGCAGGAGAGTATATGGTGACATCGGTTGCACGAATTGACATTCTGCAGTCATCCGATACACAAGTGCTTCGTGCACGTGTGACCCGAAGAAGAGCTACCGCAACAGAGCCTGATGAGTGATGGCTACCATCCTCGAATTCGACGGAAAGTCGCCCCAGATTCACCCCTCGGTCTTCCTCGCGCCAAGCGCCGTGATCATAGGCGATGTGAAGATTCAAGCAGAAGCGAGCATCTGGTTCGGAGCGGTCCTGCGGGGAGACGATCCAAGCCATGGAATAGTTATAGGACCCCGAACCAGCATACAGGAAAACTGTGTTGTCCATGTTGGTCGATGGGGCCCCACAGTCATTGGGGCTGACGTGACTATGGGACATGGAGCCAAGCTGGAAAGCTGCATGATCGGAGATAGGACCGTTATAGGGATGAATGCCACAATCCTCCAGAATGCAATGGTGGAGGAGGAATGCTTATTGGCAGCGAACACTGTAGTGCTTGAGAATGCGGAAATACCAGCGCGAAGCGTTGTCGCAGGAGTGCCAGGGAAAGTGAAGAAGAGGTTGGAAGGGTCTGCGGCAGAGTGGATCAAGGGAGGCGGAGCCCATTACGTATCATTGTCCCGTGAATACCTGAGTCAGGGGATCGGCACAGGTAATCCCGAAGCAGAAAGCAGAGATGGCTGACGATCAGAGATTTAGAGTTGATACATTGTCAGAGAACGCTGAAGGTGGGGTGCCTGCCCGGACCGAAAAGCAAGTCTACCTGTGTGACCTGTGCGGAGTCCCGATGCTCAACCTGCACTGCAAGCTGATCTGCGAACAATGCGGATACAAGCGTGATTGCTCAGACCCCTGAGGATCAAGAGCTAACCAGCGACCCCGAGTAAGGATTTGGCGTACCACGCTATCATCGCGTCGCCCCACACGTAGGAGATCGCGCCTCCTCCCGCCATAAAAACTCCGAACGGGATCAGCCCACCCATCTCCATATCACCGTCCTCGTTCCGAGCTAGAGCAGCCGGAATCGATTGAGCTAATGCAATAACAATTGCCAATGCTGAAGCGATGAAAACAGTCAGAGCTATCCCTTCCACCCCCACGAAGGCTCCGATCATCATCGACATCTTGATGTCACCCCCACCCATGGCTTGATCTACTCCCACTCTTTCTAGCCTGTGAGGAGAGATTTTCTTAATGAGCCAAGTGCCAGAAATTCCGACGAACCAAAGCACGCTAAATCCGAGCACCGCTCCAATGACCGACGCCACTACATCAATCCCCCCCGGAAGAACGGCAAGGAGAATTCCGACAAGCGTTCCCCCGACAGAAAACTGATCGGGGATTACATAGAAGCGCGCGTCCGAAATGGATATTCCAAAGATGATCGCCATAAAGATCGCGCCTCGGAATGCCTCTGGGCTGGGCCAGTGCAACGCAAAGACGGCGGCCCACATAAGTGCCATTCCTGCTTCAACAAGGGGGTATTGAGCCGAGATTGAACCAGAACAGTTTCGGCACCTTCCGCGAAGAAACAGCCAACTGAAGACGGGAATCATGTCGAGCCAAAAAATCGGACTTTTACAGCGCTGACAACGTGATCTTGGCCTAAACACTGACTCGTCGATAGGCCATCGTAGTGAACAGACGTTAAGGAATGAACCGGTAAGCAACCCAAATATCCCTGCGAGAATTGGGGCAATCCATTCCATTAATGCGGCCCTTTGCGTTCCCGGGTTATTTGATGCATTAGGATCGATCCAGCGATTCCAGCGTTGAGCGATTCCACCGGCCCTTCCACTGGGACGCAAATTGTAGCATCAGCCAGCTGTCGCAAACCTTCCCTCACACCAGCCCCCTCGTTCCCTACCACAAGTGCTATATCGTCAGTTCTCTTCAACACATTCTTTCCCTCAGATGCCGCAACCACAACGGTTCGGTCTGCATCTGTAAGGGCCTGCGCTGCGTCCGCCGCGGAAGCGAGTGCGATCGAAGCCCGGAAAGCAGCTCCGGCCGAAGCTCGGACGACCTTGGCGCCCCAAGGATCTGCCGTGCCGTCGAGTGCAATGATTCCATTGAAGCCGAACGCAACTGCAGACCTAATCAGTGTCCCAACGTTCCCGGGATCCTGAAGGGCGTCTAGAATCAAGATCGGACAAGTAGCCGAAACTACCTGTCCTAGGGTCGTTTGGCTCTGCTCGCACACAGCCAGTACTCCTTGAGACGACTCAGCCGACGATACTTTTGCAAGTTCTTCGTCATCGATCATCGTTACATCGAATCCACCGGCAAGTAACCTCGCCTCAAGATTCCGTCCAAGATCAGTCGACCTCAGACGCCCGGAAACCAAAGCAAAGCGGACATCAGCACCAGCTCGAAGAGCCTCAGACAACGTCCTTACCCCCTCTACGAGTACAAGACGCTCTCGTTCCCGTTGTCGCCTTACGGTAAGTCTCTTCAAAAGCGAAGCCCTGCGTTGGCTCAACACCACACTAGCTGCGATCTTTCAGAATGAACTACACTGAATATCCAGCGACCGATCACCGGTTGGACTATGCCGTACCAGTCGCTCTGACGATCGCCGGAAGCGATTCGGGTGGTGGCGCCGGCATCCAAGCGGACTTGAAGACGTTTCATCAATTCGGTGTGTTCGGTACGAGCGCTATCACAGCGATAACAGCTCAGAATACTATAGGTGTGAGCGCAATCCACCCCATTCCACTCTCGAGTGTTCGTGCCCAGATCGATGCAGTCGCCTCAGATCTGCGCCCTGCAGCAATTAAAACCGGGATGTTAGCGACTGCAGAGGTCGCCGAAATCGTGGCATCAGAAATCTCCAATCACAAACTTAACCCCTACGTGATGGACCCCGTCATGGTCGCGACAAACGGACGCCGACTGCTTGAGGACAACGCGACCACCACGCTGTTAAGCTGCCTCGTGCCTCTCGCTACTTTAGTTACACCAAACCTACAGGAAGCTGCGATTCTCACTGGAGACGACGTAAGGACGGTTTCCGAAATGAGGAACGCAGCCCGTTGGCTTGTCGATGCAGGGGCGGATGCCGCACTGGTGAAAGGGGGTCATCTTGACGGTGACGCCGTAGACGTCCTGTGGGACGGCGCTGAAGAGCTTTTGTGGCGCCACCCTCGCATCGATACACTTCATACGCACGGCACTGGATGCACCCTATCAGCGGCGGTTACCGCAAGCCTCGCAACGGGAGCAGACATGACCACTGCCGTAGACCGGGCAATCCGCTTTGTACAAGATTCCATCTCCAGCGCACCAAGATTAGGTAAGGGACGTGGGCCAATTAATCTCTTGGCTTCACCGCAGTAAGATCCGAAAGATCGCTCAAAACCTCCGACAAAAGCCTGAGCATCCGGTCAGCGGTATCAGTTCCCAGCGCAAGAGCATCCTCATGCGACAAAGCTGCTGGAGACAATCCCGTTGCTTTATTCGTGACTAGAGAGAGGGCTCCTACCCGCAATCCTGCAGCCCGTGCCGAAACGACCTCAGACACCGTGGACATACCCACAACATCCGCGTTCATGTGAGCTAGCATGCGAACCTCAGCAGCAGTTTCAAAAGATGGGCCCAGCATGCCCGCATAAGTGCCTCGACGCAGGGGAACACCAATTCTTCGAGCCGCACAGCACACCACCTTTTGAATCTCTTGGTCGAAGGGAAGGCTCATATCCAGGAATCGGTCCTCGCCTTTCCCGAACGGGCCCGAGAGCGCGCTGCGGAAGGTGAAATTGATTTGATCCTCAATAAGAACGATATCGCCTACCTCAAGACTTGGGTCGACCGCACCAGCAGCATTTGTGAGTATAACCGTCTCGATACCGAGTCTGGCTAACAGACGCATTGGCTTTACGATCTCTTGAACCCTATGCCCTTCGTACGCGTGCAGGCGTCCATCAAGAAAAATTGCCGGCACGTCCGACAAGGATCCGAACAAGATTCTCCCACGGTGCCCGTGGACTGTAGCTTCTGGCAATCCAGGAACAGCCTGGAACGGAACCTCCACCTGGTCAGCCACGCTTCCTGCCACTCCATGGAGTCCCGAGCCCAAAACAATCGCATAGCGAGGAATTTCGTCTACAACCTCACGTAGAAGCCCGACCGCGCGATTGAGTGATCCCTCGCTCAGAGGATCATCCCCGCCACCGTAGCAGTCATGAACGCTGCTATTGATCCCCCAATCATCGCCTTCAAACCAAGGCGCGACAGATCCTGCCGCCGACTAGGCGCGATTCCACCTATCCCCGCGATCTGCATCGCAATCGAACCGAAATTGGCGAAGCCCGACAAAGCATAGGTCGCAATTATTACAGACCGAGGAGCGAGTCCACCTGGCGTGCCAATCGTTGGGTCCCCTATAGCGCCCGCAAGTTGAAGGTAGGCAACGAACTCGTTTAGTACCGTCTTAATCCCCATCAGAGATCCGATGAACGGAGCGTCGGCCCACGGCACACCCATGATCCACGCGAGTGGTGCCAGAATCCAACCGAGAATCAGTTCGAGGGTCAGGCCGTCGAAACCGACTAGCCCCCCGATCCAACCCAAGATCCCGTTACTCATGTAGATCAGTGCAACAAAAGCCAAGAGCATTGCACCTACATTCAGGGCTAGGGTCAAACCCTCAGCTGCACCCCTTGCTGCTGCATCGATCACGTTAACATCGGGTTTCTCAACAACGACGTCGAGTGATTGAGCAGTCTCGGGTTCGCCTGTCTCCGGCAGCATGATCTTCGCAACCACAAGAGCAGCAGGAGCAGACATCACAGACGCTGCAAGCATGTGGCCGGCAACATCTGGAAAGTACGCCACAAGCATGCCCACGTATGCTGCTAACACCCCACCGGCGACTGTAGCAAAACCTCCTGTCATCAGCGCCATCAGCTCTGACTCGGTCATTTTTTCGACAAATGGACGGACCAGCAGAGGGGCCTCCGTTTGACCAACGAAGACATTGCCGGCTGCTGACAGCGACTCAGCTCCAGAGGTCTTCATGGTGCGCTGCATAACCCAGGCAGATGCGCGCACTGCTCGTTGCATTACCCCAAGGTGGTAGGTGACCGCCATTAGAGACGAAAAGAAAATGATCGTTGGGAGAACGCTAAATGCGAAAACAGCTCCCGTTCGCGCCACCTCGCCCGGGGCCGCGGAGAATCCGCCCTCCCCCATTGTTCCTACTGGCACGGTCTGATAAACCAAGTTACCAAACACGAACTCTGCCCCCCGAAGTGTAAATCCGAGGAGTCCGACCACGATCGCTCCAGCGGCATCGAAGATATCCGCACCTACCGGAGTCTTGAGGATGAACACCGCGAATCCGAACTGAAGAACCAACCCCCATCCGACAAGTGACCAAGAGATACGTCGTCGATCGGTACTCAGTGCCCAAGCAATCCCAATTAACACGCCCATTCCGACTAAGGACCGTAATCTCTCCAAAATAGGTGTATCGAGCACCTCGGGCGCTACTACTTGTATTTGCGCCAGTAGCTCCGCATTAAGCATTAGGTCACCACCAGCCTCTGTTGTCGATTTCGGCACGAGGCAAAACAATCCCCCGCTTCTTCGCCTTAACTAGCTTCTTATTTCGGAAAAAAGGCACGAGCAAAAGCCCAGCTACAAATCCACCTAGGTGAGCCCCGTATGCCACACCTCCGTCCACCGACCCCGGGCCCAAAACCCCTGTGAGCTGTATTGAAATCCAGTAACCCAGCATGAACCAGGCAGGGAGCTTTAACACCACAAAGAATACCCAAGTATCGATGCTAATCCTCGGGTATAGCACAAGGTACGCGCCCATGATCCCGCTGATCGCCCCGGAAGCCCCCACCATAGGGACCGCAGATGACGGATTCACAGCTATGTGAGCCATGACCGCTGCCGTGCCTGTGATCAAATAGAAGGCCACGAAGCTGAGGTGGCCCATAGAGTCTTCGATGTTGTTCCCAAATACCCAGAGGAACCAGAGGTTTCCGAGGAGATGTCCCCAGCTAACGTGCAAAAACATTGACGAGAGAACGGAAGCCATTCCGATGTTCGACGACTCACATACGTTGGCTCCCTTCACAACGTTGAGCCCGGTTATATCTGCGGGGACAACACCCAGTGTGCAAATTGACTCGTACAAAGCGTTGTCTGATAAGCCCAAACCCTGGACGAGAAGCCATGTACCTGCGGTCAACACCATGATCAACACCGTAAAGAACGGGAAGATCTCAGTTGGATTGTGATCACGGAGTGGGAACACGACGACGGCCTAGAACAATGGGATTTAACCATCTCGAAGCTACAACCCACTCTAGAATCCGCCACATGCCGCCATTATGGCAGTCCCTCGCAGGCGATCCCGCCATTTAGGCCGAGAATCCCTCGCTTATTCAGGCACGGTGATTGCACCTACTGCTTCCGAGAACAACTAGACCACAAGAACGCAAGATATGAGGAAACAATGGGCAAAGTGATCGGAATCGACCTAGGAACCACGAACTCGGTGGTCGCGGTGATGGAAGGCGGAGAGCCTGTCGTCATCCCAAACTCCGAGGGAGGTCGTACAACGCCGTCTGTAGTTGCCTTCACTAAGGAAGGTGAGCGGTTAGTCGGTCAGGTAGCGCGCCGCCAAGCTATTACAAACCCTGAGAATACAGTCTTCTCAATCAAGCGATTCATGGGGCGCAAGCATGACGAAGTAAATGCAGAAGAGAAATTGGTTCCGTATGAAGTAGGTTCAGGCAAAGCCGGTCGTGTGACCGCAAAGCTTCCGAATGCCGAAAAGGAATTCTCGCCGCCAGAGATCAGCGCGATGATTCTCCAAAAGATGCGCCAAACCGCGGAAGACTATCTGGGCGCGAAGGTGGATCAGGCCGTAATCACGGTCCCGGCATACTTCAACGACGCACAACGTCAGGCGACAAAAGACGCTGGTAAAATCGCTGGCCTCGAAGTACTTCGAATTATAAACGAGCCCACTGCCGCGGCACTTGCATATGGACTCGAGAAAAAATCTGAAGAGAAGATCGCAGTCTTCGACCTTGGTGGAGGAACCTACGACATCTCCATTCTTGAACTGGGTGACGGGGTCTTCGAGGTCAAATCAACAAACGGTGACACCCGCCTCGGCGGAGATGACTACGATCTGTGTGTAATTAACTGGCTAGTCGACGAATTCAAAAAAGACCAAGGAATCGATCTCTCGAAGGACTCGATGGCACTCCAAAGACTCAAAGAGGCCGCGGAGAAGGCTAAGATGGAGCTCTCGACCACAATGAGCTCCGACATCAACCTGCCTTTCATCACCGCGACTCAGGAAGGCCCTAAGCACCTAAACTACAGCCTGACGCGAGCAAAATTTGAACAGCTGGTGGATGGGCTCAACCAACGCACGATACCACCGATGGAGAAGGCCCTTACGGACGCTGGACTATCCAAAGATGACATCGACGAAGTGATCCTCGTAGGTGGCTCTACCCGTATGCCGAAGATCCAAGAGATTGTGAAAGAGTTCTTCGGGAAAGAGCCCCATAAGGGAGTCAATCCAGACGAAGTTGTAGCCGTCGGAGCTGCAATCCAAGGTGGCGTGCTCGCAGGGGATGTCACCGATGTTCTCCTACTCGACGTCACACCACTCTCGCTCGGCATCGAGACCCTCGGTGGAGTGATGACACCCCTCATAGAGCGAAATACGACAATCCCAACCAAGAAGGCTGAAACATTCTCGACCGCCGAAGACAATCAAACGACAGTCGAGATCCATGTCCTACAGGGTGAGCGTAAGATGGCGTTGGACAACAAGACCATCGGCAAGTTCCAGCTAACTGGCATTCCGCCGGCACCCCGAGGTATGCCCCAGGTCGAAGTAGCCTTCGACATCGATGCGAATGGCATCCTGCATGTATCGGCTCAAGACAAAGCGACCGGCAAAGAACAGAAGATACGCATCGAGGCATCGAGTGGACTCTCTGACGCCGAAATCGACAAAATGGTTCAGGACGCCGAAGAAAACGCTTCAGAGGATGAGGAACTTCGGCAAAAAGTAGAATCTCGCAATCAGCTGGACTCACTGGTCTACCAAGTTGAGAAAGACAGCTCCGAATGGGGCGAAAAAGTTTCTGAGGACTCCAAAAGCCGACTCACGACTGCCATGGATGCGGCTAAGGAAGCACTCAAGACTGACGATCTAGAAGCAATAAACGCCGCAAGCGATGAGCTGATGCAAGCGTTCAGTGCGGCTGGCCAAGAGGTGTATCAGGCACAGGCTGCCGAGGGAAGCGCTGAAGGTGACGACGGGTATGACGAACAGGAGGCTGAAGTCAGTGGTGAGGAAGAAGAGGAGGAGGCTTCAAGCCACGACAATGACGTAGTCGAGGCAGACTACGAGATCGTCGACGAGAATTAGTTAGCCTGGTTCGGAGGCCGGAGGACAACTCATCGGCCTCCGAACAGGATCTCAGTAAGATGTATTTGTGTAACAGAGGGCGGTCATTAATGATCCCCCTTCTCACTAATTGAGAGGAGAGGGAGCGGCGTAGGGCCACGCTGAGTCAAACAGAGTTCGGGAGATTAAAATCGATGCACGATCCGTTACGAACAAAGAGTCGGGTGATCGCATTTACAGGAGCAGTACTCGTAGGTGGGGTGCTTCTCGCCACGGGCCTAGGATGGACGAGCGCGTCACACGCGATGCCACCCCTCACCGAGGGAGAGCAGGTAACGGCGTCTTCCGTACAGCCCGCTCTGGATCTAAGTCAAGCGTTCACAAACCTCGCGGACGCAGTTACCCCCGCCGTAGTGCGGATCGAGACACGTCGCACGGTACAGAACCGAAACCAACAAGTGCCAGAGCAGTTTCGTCGCTTCTTCGACGAAGAAACGGAGGAGCCTCAACCAAGGAACGCTATCGCCGGAGGTAGTGGCTTCATAGTCTCGCCCGATGGGTACATTCTGACCAACAATCATGTAGTCGAAGGTGCAAACGACCTCCGCGTCTATTTTCCTGATCGGCGATATTTCCAAGCCCAAGTCGTGGGGGCAGACCCCTTCACCGATGTCGCGGTGATCAAGGTCGAAGTGGATGAAGACCTCCCCACGATGTCCTTTGGGGACTCCGATGTCATCAACGTAGGAGAATGGATTCTAGCTATCGGTAATCCCGGCTTCGGTGCATCGACCCAGCTCGATTTCACTGTTACCGCCGGAATCATAAGTGCCCGTGGCCGAGGCCTGCGTCTCCTTAGGAATGACATTTTTCGGGATCCCCGATTCGCAGAAGATCCGAGCATCTCGGGCTACGCAATTGAAGATTTCATTCAGACAGACGCCGTAATCAACCCGGGCAACTCAGGCGGCCCAATGGTAAATCTTCAAGGCCAAGTCGTTGGCATCAACTCGGCAATCGCTTCTACTACAGGTGTTTACCAAGGTTACGGGTTCGCGATCCCGATCAATCTGGCACGCCGTATCATGGAAGACCTAGTTGAGTATGGATATGTGAAACGGCCCCGCATTGGCGTCCAGATCCAAGATGTCGCGGCTGAAGACGCCGAAGCGTACGGGCTCCCTTCAGTATCAGGCGTCCTGGTGCAATCCGTGGATGAGACGGGCCCATCCGCAGGTGCTCTCGTAGCTGAAGACGTAATCCGAGCTCTCGATGGGCAACCAGTAGGCTATGTCTCCGAACTTCAGGCCGAAATCGCAGAACGTCGACCAGGTGACCAAGTCGAATTGACAATATTCCGAGATGGTCGCGAAACGTTGATCGATATCCGACTCGGCGAAGCGCCACTTAACAACTTCGCCAGTGAAACAACCGAAAGCCCAGTCCTAGCTGAGGAGCGCCTGGGCATCCAAGTGGAGTTGCTCGATCCAAAACTAGCCCGTGAAGCAGGCTTCGAAGAGATCAACGGAGTGCTGCTGACCGAAATAACCCGTGGAAGCGCTGCTGAAAGAAGAAACGTAGGGGCTTTCGTTGGACAACAGCTGTTCCAGGTGAATGACACGGGTATTGGTTCCCCTCAAGACCTGCGAGACGCGTTGGACGGTGTACAGGCCGGTGACATCGTCTCACTGCATTTTCGCGACCGTACTGGAGTCGAAAGGGTCGTGAACGTCCGCATGCCCTAAGCCACGTTTGAGCCCCTGAGGACATCTCATAACCTAAATACATGGAGAGACAAGAAAGCGGTCGCCGGTGGAGAGCGACTCACTTTCATGGGTCTGGTTCATCATATCGGCTGTAGGGCTTACCTTTAAACCCGCGCGAAAGTGGCGGAATTGGTAGACGCGCGGGATTTAGGATCCCGTGGCTTCATGCCGTGGGGGTTCGAGTCCCCCCTTTCGCATTCCCCTTCCCCTCAGGCACCCCGACCAGGTGACGGTATGACCTTGGACGCTTCCCACCTGAAAATTTCTCTTGATGAGCAGGATTCATGGCGTCGAATTATGAGCGTGACGATTCCCGCGTCGATCGTTCAAGAGGAAGAGCGCAGTGCAGCTAAACACCTAGCCTCAAGGGCTCGCCTGAAAGGTTTTAGGAAAGGGCGCGTACCCACGAAGGTGATTGAAAACCGTTTCGGCGGAACGCTGCGCCAAGAAGCATTAGATAAGCTCATTGGTTCCGCTTACAAGCAGGCACTCGCTTCCAAAGAGCTCCGTCCCATTAGCGAGGGTGAACTGGAGGACCTCCAGTACAAACCAGAAGAAGATTTGATCTTTAGAATTGCCTTCGATGTAGAACCGGTGATCGAAGTCGAACGACTGAGTGGATTCGTAGTTGAGCGTCCGGCGGTCAAGATCGAAGAAGAACAGGTAGACGATGTCCTCACTCGCATTCAAGAGCAGAACGGCGTATGGCAACCCCTAGAAGAGGGGAAACCGGTTGAAAAAAACCTCGTATCCGTGACAATCACTCGACTAGACGAGAAACTCGAATCTTCCGACGAAAGTCGTGAATACGATCTGGTGATAGGTTCAGGTGATGCGATTCCCGACATTGAGGCATCCATCTGCACCCTCCAAGTCGGAGAGACTGGAGACTTTGATATCTCTTTTCCTGATGACTTCCCGGACGAGTCACGCCGCGGAGAATCAGAACGTGTACGGATCGCATTAACCGCGCGCCGACAGATGGACCTCCCGCCACTAGATGACGATCTTGCCAAACAGGTCGGCGAATTCGAAACGCTAGAAGAACTCAAATCAAAGGTTCTTGAGGACATGGAGGCGGAGGCCGGGCAGCAAGCTGACTCCACCGTACGTTCTCGACTTATGGACATGATAATCGAAGCCAACCCTTTTGACGTTCCAACCTCAATGGTTCGCCGGTATTCGGATGGCATAATGGGCGACACATCGCAAATCCCAGAAGAAAGACTCACCGAGTTTCGTGACCAGATTCGTCCCGAAGCGGAGCGCGCGGTCAAGAGAATTCTTCTGATAGAGGAGATCGCAAAAGCCCACTCACTGCAGTCTACTGAAGACGAGATTGATGACCGAGTCGAGGAGATCGCAGAGGCGAACAAAACGGACGCAGCGAAAGTATACGCGGAACTCCAGAAGGCAGGGCGGATTGAGACGCTAGAGCGTGAGTTGACGGAGAAAGCGGTTTTTGACTTCCTTTTTGAGCAATCCGAAATCACTGAGGGGTCGAAGATCTGATGGCCATTTACCCTCCTTACGTTATTGAACGCACCAGCCGAGGCGAACGGAGTTACGACATTTTCAGTCGGCTCCTTATGGACCGAATCGTCTTTCTGGGAACGGGAATCGACGACAATGTCGCTAACATCATCCTGGCTCAGCTCCTTTTCCTAGATGCGGAAGACCCGGAGCGTGATATATACATGTATATCAACTCTCCGGGAGGAAGCGTTTACGCTGGCCTCGCCATTTACGACACGATGCAACACCTACGTGCCCCAGTCTCGACGTTCTGCGTTGGTATGGCTGCCTCTATGGCCGCAGTGCTCCTGGCAGCAGGAAAGCCAGGCAAACGGAACGCCCTGCCAAATTCTAGGATCATGATCCACCAACCGTCTGGTGGGTCACATGGAACGGCATCTGACATCGAGATCGCCGCCCAGGAGATACTGCACATCAGGGAGAAGCTAAACGGGATTGTCGCGAAGCACTCCGGCCAGTCAGTGGAACGGATCGCCGAAGATGTAGATCGTGATCGATTTATGAGCCCGCAATCCGCGGTCGAGTATGGCCTGATAGACCGCGTCTTAGAGGGTCCTGTCCAGCAAGTCGAAGGGAAACCAACCGATTCGGACTCAGATGGTTAGTTAAGGAAAAGGAAATCGGCCATGACAGACACAAACCTCCGCTGCAGCTTCTGCGGGAAGTCCAAAGAAAGTGTAAAGAAATTCATCTCTGGACCCAGTGTGTACATCTGCAACGAGTGCATTTCTCTCTGTAACGAGATCCTCGCGGAAGAAGAGGTCCGCGAGACGCCAGGTCAAACCGTTCCCTGCCCGACACCCGAAGAGATCAAAAGCATCCTCGACGAGTACGTCATCGGTCAGGAGGAGGCGAAAAAGGCCCTCGCAGTCTCGGTCTATAACCACTACCGACGGGTCAACAACGAAGGTGTGATTGACGATGTAGAGATCGACAAGGCGAACATCCTTCTTATAGGGCCGACAGGCGTCGGCAAAACCCTGCTAGCTCAAACCCTAGCTCGAACGCTACATGTCCCCTTTACCATCGCGGATGCAACGACACTTACGGAAGCGGGCTATGTCGGCGAGGACGTAGAGAACATCCTTGTCCGTCTCCTCCAGGCTTCCAATTTCAACGTGGCGGAATGTGAGCGGGGGATAGTTTACATTGACGAGATGGATAAGATCGCTCGGAAATCAGAAAATCCATCGATCACCCGAGACGTCTCGGGAGAGGGTGTTCAGCAAGCTCTT
>DLTN01000116.1:119187-170272 GCA_002500925.1 Gemmatimonadales bacterium UBA7835
TAAAGATCTTAGAGGGCACGGTCGCCAGCGTGCCTCCCCAGGGTGGGAGGAAACACCCACAGCAGGAATACATCCAGATCGACACCAAGAACATCCTCTTCATATGCGGAGGGGCATTCGATGGTATGGAAGAGATCATTGAGGCACGAGTGGGAAGCAAGGCGATCGGGTTCACCGATGACGAAGCAAAAAACCATCCTGGCCCGAGCGAAAGTCTTGGTCTAATGGAGTTTGTTGAACCGGGAGATCTGCAGAAGTATGGAATCATTCCAGAACTCGTGGGACGCCTGCCAGTAAGCGTGCACCTGAATGAGCTAGATGAAGCTGCCCTTGTTCGTATCCTCCAGGAGCCAAGGAACGCCCTAGTGAAGCAGTACGAAAAGATGTTCGAGCTGGAAGACATACGACTGATCTTCGATCCGGAAGCCATTCTTTCTATTGCTCGCAAAACACTAGAGCGCAGTACGGGAGCTCGTGGCCTGCGCTCTATCATCGAATCCGTCATGCGCGATATCATGTTCGAGCTGCCGTCACGAAATGATGTGAGCGAAGTAGTAATTACTAGAGAGTGTGTTGAATCCGGAGCCCAGCCCCTCCTTGTCCTGCATCAGGGAGACCAGGCTCTAGAGGCCTAAGGGCAGGCGTTACCGGTCCGAGCAGTAACAAAGCCCACAGAGGCCGCCGCTCCTGAGCTCTTCCCTTTTGCGTCCCGGCTACACGACGTACGATACGCCGTCCACAGTTGAAACTCAGGGCTCCGAGACCATTACCCGGTGTCCGCCGACCAAACGTGTATGCCCACGCTGACTCGGGCCGAAGATTATGTAGAAGTCCCTGCTCGGCTTCCGGTGGTCGCGCTAAGAGACCTCGTCTTCTTTCCATACATCGTGCTCCCGATCCTGATCGGGAGACAAAGGTCGATGACCGCCCTGCGTGAGGCTCAAGACAACGAAGGGCTTGTTCTCCTTGTTACTCAGAAAGACCCTAGCGTCGACGATCCGGGCGGAAACGAACTCTTCAGGGTTGGGACGATCGCCAGGATCATCCAGGTCACTCAACTCCCGGACAGCACATCTCGAGTGGTACTCGAGGGACTGGGGAGAGCTAGGATCAAACGACTAACGACCACGACAGCAGCACTCAGGGCAAACGTAGAGCTCCTACTCAGTAGTGAGATAGAAAACTCCGAATCCCTTGGGGATTCTGATATAAGTGCGGAGTTAAGTGAACTAAGTGAAACGGTGCGACAACTATGCGATGACTATGCGCACCTCCATGAGCGGATCCCCCACGAGTTCACTAACACGCTATCGACCATCAATGACCGCGTGCACTTCGCACATATCGTGGCAGGTCACCTGATCGTTCCGGCCATAGAGAAGCAAGAGATTCTTGAGGGAGTTCTAGTACAGGACCAGCTCTCGGCACTCCGAGAAATGCTCGTCCGCGAGATTGAGATTTTACGTATTGAGAGAAAACTCGACCGGCAAATCCAACTCCATATGGGAGGCGATTGGAATCCTTTCGATCTGTCTCCGAAGGGGGCAACATCAAGAGACCAGGATTCCGAGCGTGAAGAGTGGGAGGAGATCGCAGACCAGATCGAGGAAGCGGGTCTTCCTGAGCACGTGTCTCTACGTGCAGATAAAGAGCTCAACCGCTTGCGGAAACTGAACCCGGTTGCACCCGAAGCCGCTGTCATCCGTACCCACTTGGACTGGATGATTTCGCTTCCTTGGAACCAGCGTTCGAAAGATAACCTGAGCGTGGCGCACGCCTCCGCGACTCTAGACTCGGGACACTTTGGACTGGGTGAAGTGAAGGATCGGATTCTGGAACATGTCGCTGTTCTTTCTCTAGTGCGTGAGATGCGCGGCCCAATACTGTGCCTCGTGGGACCGCCTGGGGTCGGAAAAACATCACTGGGGAGCAGTATCGCCCGAGCATTAGACCGAGAATTTGTTAGCGTCAGTCTTGGCGGCGTACGAGATGAGGCTGAAATCAGAGGACACCGCCGCACCTACGTTGGGGCCCTACCCGGAAGAATTATCCAAGGAATGAGAAGAAGTGGAACTCGCAACCCGGTGTTCTTGCTGGACGAAATAGACAAAATGGCTCGTGACTTCCATGGAGACCCAGGTTCCGCTCTTCTAGAAGTTCTTGACCCAACACAGAACAAGTCATTTACGGATCACTATCTGGAGCTAGAGTACGACCTATCAGACGTCCTCTTCATCGCGACCGCAAATACCCTACAGGACATACCTGATCCCCTGCGCGATCGGATGGAGGTCATTCGGTTACCCGGATACTTGGACACCGAAAAGAGAGAGATCGCAAAGCGCTTCCTCTGGCCGAGACAGAAAACGCAACACGGGCTTAAAGAGAGGCCAATCGTATTCTCAGATGAAGCAATTCACGAGATCATTGGCAGGTACACTAGAGAGGCAGGAGTTAGGGAACTGAACCGCCGACTCTCGCGTATTGCGAGAAAGCTGGCCCGTGCGGTCGCTGATGGGGACATCCCTGGTGGAGTCTTGGATAAGAAGGACCTAAGAGACCTCCTGGGACCACCAACATATCAAGCTGTAGACCGCGATGACGACAAAGACCGAATAGGTATCGCTAATGGGCTCGCATGGACGTCGGTCGGAGGCGAAGTCATGGATGTTGAAGTCGCCATTGTGGCGGGTAGTGGAACTTTGCGTCTGACAGGTACTCTCGGGGATGTAATGAAGGAATCCGCTCAAGCGGCGGTAACTTACGCCCGCTCACGCGCTTCCGTGCTGGGACTCGACCCCCAATTCCACAAAAAGTTTGATATCCACATTCATATACCCGAAGGTGCTACCCCCAAAGATGGACCTTCTGCTGGAATCACAATCGCCGCGGCACTGATCTCTGCACTGACGGACATCCCCACCCAGGGCGATATAGCGATGACGGGTGAGATCACACTACGAGGTCGCGTTATAGGAGTGGGCGGTGTAAAAGAGAAAGCGGTAGCAGCCCTTAGGAGCGGAATGACCCGCGTAGTGCTCCCCGCGGCAAATGAAAGCGATCTGGAGACCCTACCTCAGGAAGTACTCGAAGCCGTGCAATTCGATCTCGTAAGAACGATGGACGAAGTCATGACCGCAGTACTCACTCGACTTCCCATCCGAGGGCGCACAGAGGAGAAGAATGTGGGACTGTCGGCGCCGCACGGATGAAAATCCGATCTGTAACGTACGCAGGGACTATTGCAAAGCGTGACGGACCAGCGCCAGGAACACTGGCACAGGTGGCATTTTCGGGCAGGTCGAACGTAGGTAAGTCATCCCTGATCAATACCCTTCTCCAGCGCACTCGAAGCAAGATAGCACACGTCTCCGCTACGCCAGGTAAGACACAAGCGCTGAATTTTTATGAGGTCAACGAAGACTTCTACCTGGTCGATCTTCCGGGCTATGGATACGCTAGAGTTCCGGAGAAGATGCGGGAGGCCTGGGGTGATCTGATCGACTGGTATCTGGGTGAATCCAAGAGCGTTCGAGGGGTAGTTCATCTCGTGGATGGCCGCCACAAGCCGACTGCACACGACCTCCGCATGATAGAGTATCTGGCCACCGTCGGATTACCGACGCTCGTCGTTCTCACAAAATTTGACAAATTAAAGAGAAGTGAGCGGCAGACCGCGGTCACTCGAGCTCTTGAGACTCTCGGAGTAGATGAATCTCAGCTCTTACCCTTTTCTTCTAAAACGGGCGAAGGCAGGGACGACTTACTCGCCGCACTCGAAGGGCTTATAAAGCAAGAGAGATGAACCTGAAAACAAGTTTCGGCAAAGCCTCACGCAGACACCGTAAACACTCGCGTTCTAGAGTCCTTTGCGTGTCTTCTGCCCTCGGGATGGCTTTCGCCACTGCCGCATGTGTTATCGCACCCGCGGCAGTTGGGTCAGAGTCGATCAATCCCACTTCAGTCATGCCCCCAACAGGACACGGCTCACTACTGCAGACCGAGGTCTCAATGTCCCTGGTCAGTCGGGATCTTCAAATACTGGTAACGCCGCTTGAGGAAAGCGTGATACGCGTTACAGCTCCTGACACAGAAAATCGATTACGGGGAATCGCGGCTTCGCATCGGGCGTCGCTTCCGCAAGGAGGACAACTCTTTTTGGTCTCCTTCTACACCAACCAAGCTGATGTAGCGTTTGTCCCAGAGGAAATCCAGATCATAGCACGAGAACTCAGAGTGCTCCCCACCGGTATTGCTCCGGTCACCCCAGGATGGGGACAAAGACGCGTGCTCCAGCGCCAGACGGAGCTAGCCGTTTACGCCTTCCCGTCTGACATTAATCTCGAATCCGAACTCGTCCTAGTTTACGGTTTTGAACGGACGAATTCTTGGAGCAATGTCTTAACCCGTATTCAATCAGAACGTGCTCGAGCACGAGCACGAGCCAGTGGGACGAACGAACATTGAGGACGAAAACATGGACACCTAGAAGACAATGAAGAGGCTTATAGGTCCAATCCATAGCGAGAGATCTTCCGATATAGCGTGCGCTCCCCAATGCCGAGCAACTCAGCTGCCTTCCGGCGATTTCCGGAGACCTCACGCAGTGCTGCCCCAATCGCCGCACTCTCCATGTCGTGTATCGTCATTCCATGACGATACACGACAACCTCTCGGTCTTCGAGCTCATCCTTAACCACAGGCTCAACCACACCAGGCACATAGGCAGGGATTTCAATTCCTGCTGACATAGGACCACCTTGAGTGCCGACTGAGCCGAGCAACGCCTCGGTGAGTTCTCCCTCGGCTATACCACCTCGGTAAGCCTCAAAGTCACGACGAAGATCATCCATATCAACGCGCAACTCGACTAGTGTGCGGAAAACGAACTCGAGTTCGGGGCGGACACTAGATCCAACACGCGCTGCTACATCCTCAGACTGTCGAAGCGCCACAGGAAGCAGTGAGATCTTCCCACCTCGAACTTCCTCAGGGAGGTCTTCTGGTCGAATTATACGTCTTGGGGCAAGCACCACCATCGATTCTACGAGATTGCGCAGCTCACGGATGTTGCCCGGCCAATTGTAGTCAACAAGGATCTGCATAGCATCCGGTGATATCCCCGGAAACGACTGATCATTTTGATCCGAGACATCGCGCACGAATTCCTCAATCAAAAGGGGAATATCTTCCCGACGCTCCCGTAATGCTGGCAACTCGATCCCGAGAACGTTGAGCCGGAAGTAGAGGTCACGCCTAAACTCTCCGATCGAGACAAGCTGTCTGAGATCCTGATTCGTCGCAGCCAGGATTCGAACATCGACGTTGATAGCGATTTCCCCACCTACTCGATGGAACTCCCTCTGCTCCAGCACCCGCAACAGCTTGGTCTGAGTCGCCAACGGCATCTCACCCAGCTCATCGAGGAAGATTGTGCCTCCATCTGCAAGCTCGAAAAGGCCCTTTCGCGAATCTATCGCGCCTGTAAAGGCCCCTTTCTCATGACCAAAAAGCTCCGATTCTAGGAGCGTCTCAGATAGGGCAGCCACATTGACCCCGATGAAGGGCTTATGCCGACGTGGAGATAGAGCGTGGATCCCGCGCGCAACCAGCTCCTTGCCCGTCCCAGACTCTCCAGTCACTAGCACAGTTGAAGATACAGGAGCTATCTGCACGACCCGTTCCAGAACCTGTCGCATGGCGTCGGTCTGGCCAACGATACCGGTGAGCGAACGCAGTCTTTGTCGCTCGATGGCCCTCCTGCACAGAAGTACAACATCATCCAGATCTCCCGTCTCATTGAACACCTCATCGAAGCATTCAAGGCTTTGTTCCCCATCAACGACTGGCTCTAGGGCAAATACGGGGATGTGCAACTCGTCCTTCGCATACTTAGCAAGCATGCTCTTACCGCTGTCATCGCGGCCTGTCACCACAAGAACCGTCGGCACATCCGATCCAGTAATCTTTTCGGTCGGCGTAACGAGATCGGTTTCATATCCGACCTCCTCGAATCGAGTGCGAAGCTCACCTGCTACCGGAAGATTGTGAGTCGAAATCAGAACACAGCCCTCACTCATTGTCATCACCTCCTATCCCATGAGGTGCATCGTCGCCACGTAACAGGGCAATCGCATGGTCGACAACCGATTCCAACACGGCCAGGCTGTCCGATACCCCACCTGGGCTACCTGGACAGTTGACGATCAATGTTCGTCCGCGAATTCCTGCCACACCACGCGCAATAATTGAGTACGGCGTAGCGTTTAGCCCCTTTCTTCGGATCTCTTCAGCAATCCCGGGGGCCTCCCGATCCAACACGGCCCGCGTTGCCTCAGGAGTTACATCGCGCCGTGTGAAACCCGTCCCACCGGTGGTGATGATCAGATCCATTCCATCATCCGCCCACTGGGTCAGGAGCGAAACAATAGCGGACGTTTCGTCGGGTACGATGGAATACTCATGTACTCGGTATTCCCTCGCTTTACACCACTCTACGATTCGTGGGCCACTCACGTCCTCGCGGACTCCGGCCGATGAACGATCGCTGACCGTTAGGACTCCCACCGCAGGAGTTGGATCCAGGGGTATTGTGCTCATCACGGAGACCTCAACGCTTGATGGAGCCCTCGGTATAGAACGGGGGCCGCTGCACAACCGTGTCCACATGCCTGCCCCGCAAATTGACCTGCAATTCTGTACCCACTTTAGAGAGGTCGACCGGCACGTATGCTAATGCCACCCCGTAACCGAGAGTTGGGCTTACAGTCCCACTCGTCACCTTACCAACGACCTCACCGTTCGCGATTACCTCATAGCCAGGTCTAGGAAAGCCTTTTCCTGTCAGCCGGAGACCAACCAGCCTGCGAGTAACGCCTTCTTTCTTCTGAGAAAGTAGAGCCTCTTGACCTACAAAATGCTCTTTACCGAGCTTCGTAACCCATCCAAGCCCCGACTCAAGCGTAGTATGCTCTTCATCGAGGTCGTTCCCGTACAAGGCATAGCCCACCTCGAGCCTGAGCGAGTCACGTGAACCTAAGCCAGCTGGGACCAGCCCTAATCCACCACCAACATCGAGAAGGGTGGTCCATAGTTCTTCAGCTTTTTCGGCAGGGATATAAAGTTCGAAACCATCCTCACCTGTATAACCAGTGCCACTTATCACCGCAGGAACGCCAGCGACTTCTCCTTCAGCAAAACGGTAGTATTTGACCTCATCTACATTGAGGCTCGCAAGAGGACGTAGGATTTCACGAGCACAGGGCCCCTGAAGGGCCAGAAGTGCTGTTTGGTCAGACACATCCGTAATTTCTACCTCAAAATCATTTGCGTGTTTAGACACCCATGCCCAATCCTTCGCCAGATTTGAGGCATTCACAACGAGCATAAATCGGTCAGGGAAACGGTAGATGATCAGATCGTCTATAACACATCCTGTCTCAAGACACATCGCTGAATACTGCGCTTGACCGACTTCGATAATCGAAGCGTCGTTCACCGAGATCCTTTGGATTAAGCCAAGGGCTTCAGGACCTCGCACGATAAATTCCCCCATGTGCGAGACGTCGAAAAGACCGGCCGTCTCTCGCACCGCGGCGTGCTCTGCCTTTATGCCAGTAGGGTATTGGACAGGCATCGAATACCCAGCGAACGGCACCATCTTAGCACCCAAGGCGACGTGTGCGTCGTTTAGTGGTGTCAGCTTCAGTGTGTCGGACAAGGATCGACCTTTTGTTAAGTGAATAGTTGCGCCATCCTGCGCGCCACCGTCCTAAAGGATGTAACGACTCAAGTCTTCGTCCTCCGAGACCTCCTTGAGTCTTGTATGCACTAGACTCCTATCGACGACCACTGTATCGCCAGCGGCTTCGGGAAGATCGAACATCACATTCTCTAGCAGTGTCGTCAGAACTGTGCGAAGCCGACGAGCCCCGATGTTCTCCATACGTTCATTTAGTTCCATAGCGATGCGGGCAATCTCTTCAACACCGTCGTCGGTGAACTCAATTACTCCACCCTCTGTTTCTATAAGGGCACAGTACTGGTCCAAAAGAGCGTTCTTGGGCTCGCGGAGGATTCTGGCAAACTCTTCTTCCCCGAGCGTCTGCAACTCAACTCGAATAGGAAAGCGCCCCTGCAGCTCAGGTATCAGGTCCGACGGCTTCGCAACATGGAATGCACCGGCAGCAATAAATAAAATGTGATCGGTGCGAACCAACCCATACTTCGTTGCTACAGTAGAACCTTCTACGATGGGTAGCAGATCTCTCTGCACACCCTCCCGGCTCACGTCCGGGCCACGCCCACCTCGATCGCCAGCCACCTTATCAATTTCATCTAGGAAGACGATACCCATCTCCTCTGCCCGGTACAGAGCCTCGTTCACAACTTCGTCCATGTCCACGAGTCGCTCAAGCTCGTCCTGAAGAAGAATACGTCGAGCCTCAGCGACCGACACTGTACGACGCTTCTTCTTCTTCGGAAGCATATCCTGAAGCATCTCGGTGAAGTTGTGATCTATCCCTTCTCCACCACCCATCGGAATCATCATCCCGTCAATTGAGGCCGACTGTGTCACCTCAATCTCGACCTCACGCTCCTCGAGCTTCTCTTCCTTCAGTAGCGCTCCGAGCTTCTCGCGTGTGCGTGACCGACGCTCATACACCTCGTCCTCCTGCTCTGCTACGCCTGAGGGGCCCGCCACAAAAACACTAGATATCTCTTCCGCTGGCGATTCCGGTTCCGGACTTTTCATCGGTAGCAAAAGATCAAGGATCTTCTCATGCACGCGCTCTTCGGCGGTACCTTGTACCTCGTACTCTCGGTCGGCTCGAACTAAGTTGATCGAAATATCTACAAGATCCCGAATCATCGATTCTACGTCTCGACCAACGTAGCCCACCTCGGTGAACTTAGACGCTTCCACCTTGAGGAACGGCGCACCAGCGAGACGAGCGAGTCGGCGTGCGATCTCTGTCTTCCCGACTCCAGTTGGACCGATCAGGATTAGGTTGTTCGGAGCAATCTCCTCCCTCATCTCTTCCTCAACCCTCTGACGACGCCAGCGATTTCGAAGAACAATGGCAACCGCCTTCTTCGCATCATTTTGCCCGATAATGTACTTATCTAACTCGGCGACGATCTGACGTGGTGTAAGTTCATCAAGCCAGATCGGACCCTCTTCTTGTTCGCCTGACTCTTTTGCTTTTGGATCAGCAGCTTGAATTGCTTCAGTCGTCATCCCTCATTCTCCCAATTCAAGGACGACTATGTCCTGATTTGTGTAGATGCAGATGTCCCCAGCTATTTCGAGAGATCTTTTAACCACTTCCGTTGCATCAAGCTCCGAGTGGTCCTTTAAGGCCCTTGCAGCAGCGAGAGCGAAAGACCCACCCGATCCAATCGCGAGGACGCCATCGTCCGGTTCGATCACGTCACCATTCCCGCTGACAAGAAACAAGTGCTCTTGATCAGCGACCGCTAACAAGGCGTCGAGACGTCTTAGGTAACGATCCATTCTCCAGTCCTTAGCTAGCTCGACTACAGCTTTAGTCATATTGGCGGGATAGCGTTCGAGCTTCTCTTCTAGCTTTTCGAAGAGTGTGAAAGCATCAGCGACAGCGCCGGCAAACCCAGCTAAGATCGCACCATCACGAAGTTCCCGAACCTTCCGTGCACTACCTTTTACAACTGTATCGGCCATAGTGACCTGACCGTCACCTCCCATCGCAACTCGTCCCTCCTTCCGGACGGCTAGGACAGTTGTTGCGTGTACATCATGCAGACTCATGGGCTCCACACAGGAAGAAATGGGTGTTTGCGTAGCAAAAATCCCGCGGTGTGCAAACGCGGGGCCAAGAATCTAACGCAGAGACTGCCTATATGGCATACATCAGTCCGAACGAGGGTGCGCTGTCCGATAGACCCGGAGGAGGCGTTCCTTACTGGTGTGTGTGTATATCTGAGTTGTCGAAAGCGATACATGCCCCAGGAGCTCTTTGACAGCTAGCAGGTCAGCTCCGGCCTCGAGGAGGTGCGTCGCAAATGAGTGGCGCAAGGCGTGCGTAGATAGTCCTCTAGATCCTGCCGCCTGCTCAAGACACGCGCGAGCGATCGACTGGATCGATCTACGAGACAAGCGGCCACCACGGAGATTTACGAGCAGGGCTGCCTCCGGAGATCGGATCACATCATTCCTTCTAGGCTTGTAGCGATCGATGGCCCTTAAGGCAGCGTCGGTCACCGGCACTATCCGCTCCTTCGCTCCTTTCCCAGTCACACGCATCTGCTTTGCAGCCTGATCTATCTGATCGACACCCGACTCATGCAGCTCCGACAGCCTCAACCCACTACCGTATAACAATTCCATAATCACGAGTGTCCTCGTGCCAACAAGTGTGTTGTCTTTCGCTTGAAGCTCCGCGTATTCGAAGACGGCATCTACATCGGCACGTGAGAGATGCCCAGGTAGTCTGCGCTCGAGCTTCGGTGCCCTTATCGTCTGACCCGGATTCGACGGAATTCGCTCCTCAAGATGTAAAAAAGAAAGGAAGGTCCTTGCCGAAGTCAGCTTCCGAGCAATGCTCCTTTTGGCGAGTCCACGCCGGGCACACGCGCCCATAAAGGCTCTTACAGCCAGCCTGTCAACATCCGGGTCCGCCCAACCCCATGTGGACTTACCGAGGTATCCGGTAAGAAACTCTTCGAGCTCCTTCAGATCGCCGCGGTAAGCCTTGAGTGTGTTAGCCGCAAGTTGACGTTCATCAGCCAAGTGTCGGAGGAAGTCTTCGACTTCGGGGCGCTCTAAATCTTGATTCTTCACGCCGATGCAGTCATGCCCGGAAAGTGATCCTTAATCCAGGCTATGAAATCATCCTGAGCTCTCTGAGCAAGGATCTTCCGCTTCTCCTTCTTGTTCTTGACTCTTCTAGGCAGCGGATCCACAAGTCCCCAGTTTGAATTCATAGGCTGGAAGCGACCCGGGGCTGCATCACGTAGGTATCGATACAAGCCTCCGATCATCGTCGTCGGTGGCGGCAGCACCGGATCTTTTCCTTCGAGGAGACGGGACAGGTTTATCCCGGCGAGAATCCCCGATGCAGCTGACTCAGTATAGCCTTCTACACCCGTCAACTGACCCGCAAATAACAGGTCATCCCGACCCTGGAGACCACCCCACGCTGAGAGACACTCCGGGAAATTCAGGTAACTGTTTCGGTGAATTGAACCCCATCTTAGAAACTCAGCATTCTCAAGACCGGGGATCGTTGAGAAAACCCGACGCTGATCACCAATCTTCAAACGGGTCTGAAATCCAACCATGTTCCACATCTGCCCAGCCCGGTCTTCTCTACGCAGCTGCACCACCGCCCACGGCCGCTCTCCTGTGCGCGGATCCGTAAGGCCTATCGGTTTCATTGGACCGAAGCGCAAAGTCTCGTTCCCTCGTGCAGCCATAACCTCAACGGGGAGGCAGCCCTCAAAGTAGGGGACGTTGTCCCAATCGTGCCCTTCATGAGACTCACCCGCCTTTAAGGCGGCAATGAACGCGTCGTACTCCTCTTTGGTCATCGGGCAATTCATATAATCAGCATCTTCATCGAATCGCCCTGCCTCGAATACTATCTGGTCATCCAGGCTTTCCCTTTCAACGATGGGAGCTATCGCGTCAAAGAAAGAAAGTCCTCGGTCTCCCAAAGCGCTCCCGATCGCCTCGTAAAGGGCACCTGAGGTGAGTGGGCCCGTCGCTATGATGGTTGGCCCCTCCGGCAAATTCAGGCATTCACCGCGAACCACCTCTATGCGTGACTCTGCGCTGATCGCGGCTGTCATTGTCTGCGCGAAGAGGTGCCGATCCACCGCAAGAGCGGAGCCGGCCGCTACGCGAGAAACATCAGCTGACCTCAAGAGAACAGATCCTAGGCTCCGCATCTCTCTCTTTAGTTGGCCGTGCGCGTTCTCTGGAGCCTCACTCTTAAAAGAGTTAGTACATACCAACTCACCTAGGTTTTCTGTCTGGTGAGCCTCCGTGTCTCTAACAGGGCGCATCTCCATGAGACGCACTTCGTGCCCCGCCTGCGTAAGCTGAAGGGCAGCCTCGCAGCCGGCCAGACCACCGCCAACCACGGTCACCACGGAAGTCATCCCTCCGACCCACCCGCCTTTTTCGCAGCCGGCTTTTTCTTTGTCACCTTCTTCGCGGCAGGCTTCTTCTTCCAACCCCGGCGTCGGCCACCACCCTTCGATGCCTTTTCGGCTAGCATCTTCACTGCCTCTTCCAATTCGAGAGCTTCCGGCTCAGCGCCTTCGGGTAGGTTGGCGTTGGTCGTTCCGTCGGTCACGTACGGTCCGTAACGACCGTTCTTAACGATGACATCCTCACCACTCTCAGGATGTTTACCCAGTTCCTTCAGCGGAAGCTTTGCATCCAGGAGGGCGACAGCTTCTTCCAAAGAGACGGTCCACATTTCGTCATTCGCCGTGAGACTGGCGTAAATCTTACCGCGTTTGACGTACGGCCCAAAACGCCCTAGCGCCGCCACAATGATCTTATCTGTCTTGGGGTCATTACCGATCGTTCGTGGAAGCTCTAGCAACTTCACCGCATAATCAAAGTCGACCGAAGTATGATCGATCTCTTTCGGCACACTGACGCGTTTAGGTTTCTCATCCTCGGTCGGAGGTGCTAGCTCCACATAAGGACCATACGGACCGTACTTAAGCTTTATCATACGGCCCTCGACAGGGTGCACACCGAGTTCGTCTCCGTCGGGGTTGAACCCATCAAGCGACCGAGTGCTCTGGCAGTCTGGATAGGCCGAGCAACCTAAGAAACGGCCATACCGGTTCCAGCGAACCAACATAGAGGAGTCGCACTTGTCGCAGGTCTCGCCCTCCGCGGCGAGGATCTCCTTGATGATCTCGTCAGAGTTTTCTTCGCCCTCCTTCAACCGTCTCGTAAGCCGGGGGTAAAAGTCCTCAAGCCGCTCGCGCCAATCGAGCTCGCCTTCTGCGATCTGGTCTAACTCAAGTTCAACGTCTCGGGT
Organism: Gemmatimonadales bacterium UBA7835; assembly: GCA_002500925.1. Lineage (GTDB taxonomy): Bacteria > Gemmatimonadota > Gemmatimonadetes > Longimicrobiales > Gaopeijiaceae > UBA2589. The sequence goes on from DLTN01000116.1 coordinate 132,234, forward strand.
GTATCCGATATCAAAGATGTCGGGCAGCACTCTGACAAGAAGCTTTGAAACGACCTCGCCTAAGTCAGTCGGATGAAAACGCCTTTGTTCGAGTTCGACATAGGGACGCCTTTCATTTTGAAGCACCGAAATAATCGAGGCGTAAGTTGAAGGGCGTCCAATCCCCTGTTTCTCAAGCTCTTTAACCAGACTCGCCTCTGAATAACGGGGTGGTGGCTGTGTAAAGTGCTGCCGTGGCTCGAGGGCCGTTATGTCCGCGGACGCACCCTCGGAAAGCTCGGGCAGTGGCTCTAAATCATCGACTGGTTTCCTGTCGCCCTGCTCGAGCGCTTCCTTGTACAGCTTGGTGAAGCCGTCAAACTTCATAATGGAGCCGGATGATCTGAACCGATATGCCCGTCCATCAGAGCCTTCGATATCAAAGTCTACTGAGGTGATATCATGGACTGCCGACTCCGCTTGGCTAGCCACAAACCTCAGCCATATCATCTCGTACAACTTGGCCTGGTCTACCTCCAGGTAGCGTGCAGCCTCCGAAGGGACAATCGTCACATCAGTTGGCCTGACCGCTTCGTGCGCGTCCTGCGCACCCTTGTTCTTCCCCTGGTACAGTCTCGGAGCAGCAGGAAGGTAATTATCCCCATACTCGGACTGATCTTTAATCCAATTTCGCGCTTGATTGGCAGCTGTTGGCGAAACACGCGTAGAATCCGTTCGCATATACGTGATAAGCCCTACCTGACCCCTTACACCGATCTCCTGACCTTCATAGAGCCTCTGTGCATTCGACATCGTGCGCTTCGTCGAGAAGCGAAGTCTCTTTGAAGCTGCCTGTTGCATAGTCGATGTAGTGAATGGGGCCGGGGGGTTTTTCTTCTGCTCACGCCTGCGCACCTCTGTCACGACGAAGGGCAGATCCCGCACAGCATTGAGGACAGTCCTCGCCTGTTCCTCGTCACCGATCTTGAACTTCGACTTACTGTCTATCGTTTTTTCATCAATGTGATGGAGCCTCGCCTCAAAAGGCTGCTCATCCTTCAGCAAACTCGCTGTAATCGACCAATATTCATCCTGAACAAAAGCCCTAATCTCATCTTCGCGGTCACAAATAATTCGGAGCGCAACACTTTGAACACGACCTGCCGAGAGGCCTGGTCGAATCGGCCGCCACAGAAACGGGCTGACTTTAAAACCAATCAACCGGTCCAGTATCCTTCGCGTTTGCTGCGCATCAATCTGGCCTTGCTCTAGATCACCACCACGCTCAAGTGCCTGATGAACGGCATTTTTTGTCACCTCACCAAAGGTTATTCTCGTAAAACGCTCCGGATTCTTTTCGTAGCCGAGTTCCTTAGCGACATGGAAAGCGATCATTTCACCTTCCCGATCCCTATCAGTCGCGAGGATGACCGAGTCCTTACCCTTCGCTGCTCTCTTCAGCTCAGCAATCACTTTCCCCTTGCCTCGAATCTTTACGTACTTCGGCTCGAAACCATTCTCTACATCAACGCCCAGCTCCTTAGGGGGAAGGTCGATAACGTGACCGATTGTGGCCTTGACCACATAATCGCTACCCAGATACTTGCCGATACTCCGTGCCTTAGCCGGAGACTCTACGATGACGAGGTGTTTTGCACTCATTGGGGTTCAGTTTTTACTGCTGAGAGCTCAAAGTTTTCGAGGATGTGCGACGTGACATCTTCTATTGACTTGCCGTTCGTGTCTACTCTCAGTGACGCAAGAGCGTAAGCAGTTCGCCGCGATTCGAGAAGTCCTCGCGCAGCCTGAACCCCTATGTCTCTAGACAGAAGGGGACGTTCGATAACGTCACGACCCGCGCGTCGAAGTGACTCCTCCGCATCGACTTCAAGCCATACAGATAGAGTGCTCGCATGCAACCGAGACAGGCGCCCTGGCTCAGCAGCCCATCCTCCTCCAGTCGCCAACACAATCTCGTCTTCGCTCAGTAATTCCTGTGCGACAGATGCTTCTTCCCGTCGAAAGGCGCTCTCGCCCAGGTCCGAAAACCAGTCTCTTATAGATCTGCCCGAGCGACTGACAATCTCATGGTCTAGGTCGAAAAAACGCCATCCAAGCTGAGCTGCGAGCGCTCTCCCAACCGATGTCTTGCCAGCCCCCATGAAACCGACAAGGACGACCCGGTTAACTGCAGACTCGGTCAACGCTCCCCGAAACCTCGTTCCACCAAGTACGTGATATACCCATCGAAGTTTCTTCGCAGTTCTCTTACTGAATCACCGCCAAACTTTTCGAGAACTGCATCCGCGATGACAAGCGCTACCATCGCCTCCCCAACCACTCCAGCGGCGGGAACGGCACATACGTCACTGCGCTCGACTGCGGCATCACCCTCTGACCCATCTCGCAAGTCCACACTGGGAAGTCGCTTACGCAGCGTAGAGATCGGCTTCATCGCACCTCGTACTAGGATTGGTTGACCTGTCGTGACACCTCCTTCTAGCCCTCCAGCACGATTCGATGCCCGGCCAATGCCACCCGATCGGGTCTGATCTTCAGCCAAGACGATTGGGTCATGCACTTGGGATCCCGGTCGACTTGCAGCCTCAAATCCCATTCCCAAATCAACACCCTTAACGGCCTGTATCGACATAACAGCCGCTGCGAGTCTGCCATCAAGCCTTCTATCCCATGACACGTAAGAGCCAAGGCCGACAGGCAGTCCACGCGCCACGACCTCGAAGATTCCTCCGAGTGTATCTCCCCTATCCTTAGCCTCGTCGATCTCTTTGCACATTAGGACTGACGCCTTGGGATCTAGACATCGTACCGGATCCTCATCTGCCACCGCATTGAGATCGTCTGGCAGATCGGTAAGGTCGACAGCAACCGATCCAATTGCGCGTACATGACTTTGGACCGAGATACCAAGCTCTAGCAGAAGTCGCTTGGCCACCGCACCGCATGCTACCCGCGCGGCTGTCTCACGAGCGCTTGCTCGCTCAAGAATGTCTCTTACGTCACGGCGATCATACTTAAAGGAGCCAGCAAGGTCCGCGTGGCCAGGTCGTGGCAGATAGTGAGGTTTGAGCGATTTCAGATTCACGTCTTTGGGTGGCACTTCGTGCGCCATCGCCGTGGCCCAGTTTTCCCAGTCTCGATTTCGAATAACCATCGAGATCGGTGAGCCCAACGTTTCACCGAGCCGGACTCCACTTAGAAGCTCCACATGGTCTTTTTCAATCTGCATTCGGCGGCCTCGGCCGTATCCTCTTTGCCGCCGCGCAAGCTCCGGATCTACGTCGCGCGCTACATCGAGACCAAGGCCAGCAGGAATACCCTCCAATAGCGCTGTCAGCGCTTTACCATGCGATTCTCCGGCTGTGTGAAAGTGTAAACAGATCATTGTTTATTGACCTTTGAACCTAGATCAGTCGTTACGTAAACGGGGGCACTTAGAGAACCTCTCCTGGGTCGGATTTGGCATCTCCTGGACTGACTGTCTGTGACCCAAGAAGCGTCCTTAGCGTCAGCTACTGCAGACAACCTCTTCCTTTTGGGTTGGAGTGACCGGTTCAGTAGGGGGAAGCGCTGCACCTCCGAAGATGGCACAACCTTCTTCCTTTCCAAGCTCAGAGTGGGCCGCCACAGCACTCCATCCGGAGTTAGACGCAGTTATCGTGAGTATTACGCCATGAGAGCTCGTCAGGGCAAGCTCTTCCAGATCGTCCGAATAGGAATAGTGGTCCTCCAAATAGGTCTGCTGCCGACTCGACAAATGCTCAAGATCAGCCTTCATCGCTGCGAAATATGCCCTCTCGCGAATGGCGCTGAATTTCGGAATCACAATTGCGGCTAGAATCGCAATGATGACAGCTACGATGAGAAGCTCGACAACAGTGAAGCCTTTGCTTTGCTGCATTTTGATATTCCAAGCGAGACGTTTTCTGACTCGAGTCCGCGCAGAGACGAAATGTGCTTTAACCACCGAGTCTACTAACTTGGCACAACCCGGAAAGAGACGGCAAGCCAAGATGAATTGTAAGCCCACTTCCTGACCAAGCTATGGATCAGTGTAACGCATTCACCCTAAATCGAATCACTTCAAGGCACCTGACCTCTATCGTTCAGCTTCAATCCGAATCTCTCTTCACTGTCCCAGAGCGCGATCGACGGACGAACCCACAACTTAGCTTTTCGACTTAAGAGATTGTATTTGACTATGCATCCAAGAGCTGAGATCCCATCTTTCCAACCAATCTTCTTGCCCTCGGCATACGAGCGCCCATGGTAACTGATCGGGAGTTCGTAAATACGAGCACCGGCCTGTGCGAGCCTTGCCGTAATTTCCGGCTCAATACCAAATCGATTTGCAGACAGGGGCAACTCATCCAGTAGCTCCCGCCGAACCATTTTGTAACATGTTTCCATATCGGTCAGATTCAGGTCGGTAAACATATTTGACAGCAGGGTCAGTAAGCGGTTTCCGACAGAGTGCCAGAAGAGTAGGACTCGGTGCGGACCACCCAGGAAACGTGATCCATAGACCGCGTCAGCCTTACCGGAGAGGATAGGCTGAAGCAGCATCGGGAACTCATGAGGGTCGTACTCCATATCCGCATCTTGGACAACCACCACATCCCCGGTGGCATGCCTAAAGCCGGTGCGTAAAGCAGAGCCCTTTCCCTGATTCACTTTTTTACTTATCAACCGATCGATGAGGTCGCCTTCTAACTTGGCTAGTAACTCACCCGTCCCGTCAGTCGATCCATCGTCGACGACTATGACTTCAAGCCAGAGGGGCACATCCCGCACCCGCCTTAGCAGTGTTTCCACAGTTTCGACTTCATTATACACCGGGATGACAACCGAAAGTCGAACTCGATCCCACGCCAAGTCGCCGTCGAGATCCCGTGGTCCAGCGCTCTTGGGAAAGTTCATCTTTCAGGACTCTATTGACGGTTCAGCCAACTAAAGTTGAAAAGGTAATCCGATGGGAAACCCTTCGCGTGGTCTCAGCGAGAATCTGGCCGAACCAATCGACATACTTCATCCACAATCGAATACCCTGACCCACCCATTCGTCCGACCGGATTAAGATCCTCTGAAACAATAGTGCGTGTCCCTCGTTCTTTCCGAAGGGAAGGGTCAAGTCGGATACCAACAATTTCACCAACCACTAACGTGTTGGATCCACCCAAAACGACCTCTTGGGTAACTTCGCACTCGAGCACTGCTTTACACTCAGAGACAAAAGGGGCGGCCACACGATCGGAATCGACCGGAGTGAGCCCGACAAGCGCGAACTCATCAACCTCGGGCTCCACGCTGGCTGAGGAATCGTTCATCTGCTCAATCAATTCTTGAGACACGATATTCAAACAAAAGGCACCAAGCTCTCTGATGTTCACGAGCGAGTCTTTCATCCCCGACTTCTTCTGGCCAATCGAGACCCCCACCAACATCGGGTGGACGGACAGCACATTGAAAAAGCTATAAGGTGCAAGGTTCGGAACGCCATCTGCGCTTCTCGTCGACAACCATCCAATCGGACGAGGCACGACGAGGGACGTAATCAACTGGTAGCGCTCCAGCTCTAGGAGTTCCCCTGGAGTCAAGACCTCTGTGACCGGGCTCAACCGCCTTGAGGGACGTCGATGACCTGGCCAACGTAAATACGGCTGCCCCGAATCCCATTCATATCCCGAAGTTCATCGACCGTAGTGTCGTGCGCTCGGGCAATGGTCCACAAAGAGTCACCTCGCCGCACTCTGTATTCCAGAAGATCGGGGTCACCGACCCCTCGAGCCAGCAAGGAAGTTACATAGTCGGCGTAGGGCCGCGGAAAGAGTGCAACGTGGTAGTGGCGCGGACTACGCTCTAGGGTCGCCTCAAGCACTCCCTGCCTCTCTAGACTCGAAAGCACCCCCTGCAACCATTCACGACAAGCACGGTTCCAACTGTATCTCAGGTCTAGCGCCATTCCGGTCGGGTGCACAGACCTATCGGATGCATTACGAGGCTGCCTTGTGGTTGGACGCGTCAGGCTAGTGATAACAAGCTGCTCTCCACACGCCCGCCGGTACTGGGCTCCAAGGCGTTCGGCAAAGAGGCGAACTTCAGGACGAGCGAACGGATAGCGCACATCGTTCTTCACAATAAAGTCACGAGTTGACTCAACCCGGACTAACCACCCTTGATCTACAAAGAAACGGACACGTTCAGGCGTATCGATAAACGTGTAGTCATGGTGCCGCGCCATCTGGACCTGACGATCCATGGACGACCGCGATCCTTGAAGCGATTGCGCGATTGCGGCACACGGAAAGACCACAATCACACAACTGAGGAGAACACCAAATAGTGCCAGTTGCAGCAACCGAGAATGCATGCGATTCAGAAGCATCTCTTTATCGATTCAAAACCTATGTTTCGAAGGATCTTAGTGTAGCCACACTACAGTAGTAAACATCTGTTTGTACACGCAAGGATTATGAAGACGTCTTCCTCGGCAAGCCAAATTCTTTTTAAACACAGGGATTGTCTGAACTGACAAATCAAAGCCGCCGTACCAGGAGTTTTCTCTGTGTTCAACACTAATCTGCTGCCCAGACGGTACCGACCCCCTATCGAACCGAGATCCTACCTACTCACATTTAGCGAGTCAGACTTCTCGCGCATCGTTGTATCTAGCTGAGACACGGTCCCAATTAACGATGCTCCAGAAAGCCGACAGATAGTCCGGCCGACGGTTCTGATATCTCAGGTAGTAGGCATGCTCCCACACGTCGACTCCAAGTAATGGCGTTAGTCCCTGCATGAGCGGGCTATCCTGATTCGGTGTTGCCTGAACGGACAGAGCCCCCGCAGCATCCGAGCAAAGCCAACCCCACCCAGATCCGAACTGACCTCCGGCCGCCGCCTGGAAGTGCGCCCTGAATTCGTCTAGTGACCCGAAGGCTGCATCCACCGCTAGGGCAAGATCACCAATCGGGGCTTCTGCACCCCCCGGAGTCATTACATCCCAAAAAAGAGTATGGTTGACGTAACCACCTCCATTGTTCCGAACGGCTCCTCGGATCTCCTCAGGAATAGCGCTCATATCCGAGACTAGATCGATCGCTGACATTTCATGGAGGTCGTTATGGCTTTCCAGTGCCGCATTTAGCTTGCTGGTGTATCCAGCATGATGCTTGCCGTGATGGATAGCCATGGTTTGTGCATCAATGTGAGGCTCGAGAGCGTCATGCTCAAAGCCCAAGTCAGGAAGCTGGAAAGGGTAAGCCATTTTTGCCGAACTCCTTGGCGTGGATTTCTCGTGTGAGGCGGGCGCTCTCGCCCATACCGGTCCTTCTACCAACAGGAACCTAGAGGTCTTCTGTCGAGACCTTGAAGCTAAGAAACCAGGGCACGCCAGCAAACCTCATCATGAAGGGTCGGGACTACCTTAATGATCGCCCCACCCCCGTGATCGTGCTAAGACCGCAAAAGACGTGAATCAGTCACCCATGGCCTCTCGTCTTGAAGAGATGGCCTCATAAGGCTTACGCTCGAAATAGCTACGGGTTTCTGCCGCTACGACAGGAGCCAGTAAGATCAGCGCAATGAGATTCGGCCAGATTACGATCGCTAGTGCCACGTCACCGAGAGCCCACACAACGGCTAGAGGAATCGCAGCACCGGTGAAGTGTGCCAGAACGAAGAGCGCTTTATACGGAAGTATCGCCCTCTTTCCAAACAGATAGTAGGCGCAGCGATCTCCATAGTAGCTCCAGGAAATCGCAGTCGAAATCCCAAAGAGAAGCACTCCAAACACAACTATGAAGTGGCCCCAGTCGCCAAGGGGAGCCAGTCCCTGCCGGAACGCTTCCGCCGTAATCGGGGCACCATTCTCAACTGCGTTGCCGTAAAGCGAGGTGTACGTCGCACCGTCGTCAGCCTTCGCCTCACCGCTTCCTGGATAGATCGTCCCTGTGAAAGGCTGTGTTTGCGCAATATCTGTATACAGCATGTCGACGTAAGCCTCATGCCAAGAGACCATGGCTGCACCCACGCCAGTATTCACGTGTAGACCGTCGGCGATCTCGACCGATTGCGGTGCATCTATACCAGCGTAACGATTCGGCTCCACCTCGGCGGTCCAAGTGATATCACCACCACCCAGTGTCACCTCGGTCGGGAAACGCTGCTCATGTGTACCGGTGACCACGATCACCAACCCTGTCAGGGTACAGATGACAAGTGTGTCGATCAGTGGCTCAAGAAGAGCCACCACGCCCTCAGAAACAGGTTCGTCAGTCTTCGCCGCTGCGTGCGCTATCGGTGCGGAACCCTGACCAGCTTCGTTCGAAAATAGACCTCGGCGGACTCCCCACATCATCGTGACCATAAAGACACCGATCCCTATGCCCGCAACTCCGGCTTGGGGATTGAACGCCTCTGTAACCACCGTGGCAAAAGCTCCCGGCACACTCCCTAAATTAAGCACTAGGATCACCAAGGCGCCGAACACGTAGATCGCAGCCATGAACGGAGCGAGAAAAGCCGTAACCCTCCCAATCCGCCCTATTCCTCCGAGAATAACTGCGGCCACTATGACCGAGGTGATCGCACCCATCACGACCATCGGAATCCCGAAGGCGCTGTTCATCTGGTCGGCTACGGTGTTCGCCTGCACTGCGTTACCTGTAAAGAAGGCAGTGAACGCGAGCATGACTGCAAAAAAGACGGCCATCGGCTTCCATGAGGCACCAAGCCCACGCTCGATGTAGTACATCGGGCCACCGGCAACATTTCCAAATTCATCCGTTGTTCGGTATTTCTGCGCTAGCGTCACCTCAGAGAACTTTGTAGCCATCCCCAGGAACGCGGTTACCCACATCCAGAAGAGTGCGCCGGGACCTCCCCAGTGAATCGCCATTGCCACACCGGCGATATTACCGATACCAACAGTGGCTGACAGCGCAGTCGTTAGCGCCTGGAAGTGGGAGACATCACCGGGGTCATCGGGATCGTCGTATTTTCCAGTGGTAACCCCGAATCCGTGTCCTAGACGAGTAATCTGGACGAAACCGGTGCGAACCGTCAGGTAAAACCCGGTTCCCAATAGAAGGATGACCATGAAGGCGATTTGTTCGCCTCCAAAGGGGATCCCAATATTGATGATGTAGTCGTTCGCGAAGTCGACGATCGGCTGGAGAAAACTGTTGAGGAAGGACTCCATGCGGTATGCCCGTTAGTCGGTGGCAACGAGTCGCAGTTTTCTACCGCGACTCAGAATTCACGGCGAAGATTGCGCCGTGAGGTAAGCTAGTGCAAGCGATTTCTTGGCGATCCTACAAATCACCCTGAGGCAATCACTCGCTCGCACAGATGCCGCGCTACTGCGGCGGCAAGTATCTCATGGGTCCGATTCACGATCGCGTCCAGTGAGTGCGACTCCTGAAACATCTCCTCCGCCTTATCTCTGAGTTCCGGGACAGTCGGCAAGTGAGGGAATGACATCTCAGTTAATCGCTCTTCCATCTGAGCTCTGGCTCGTCTAATACAATCCGACAAGTCTTCTATCGGATGGGCCTCATACCAAGCTTCGCGAACAGCCCAGGCAATCCCCTCAATATTGAAGGCCTGGGCAAGCTCGTTAGCAACCCTCTCCACAACCTTCCTGCCCACCGGGCGCTCGCCCCTGACTATTTCCTCTGGTGGAGCACGAAGATCCCAGACAAGGCGGAACCAAGACATGACCTTGAGGACATAGTAGGAGATGTCGATCTCCCACCAACGAAAACCTTGCCTAGTCGAACTCTGGTAGTGGTGATGGTTGTTGTGCCACCCCTCACCGAGGGTAATCAAGGCGAGCCAAACATTGTTACGCGAATCGTCACCGGTGAGATACCGCTGAGAGCCCGAGACGTGGGCAAGAGAATTAATAAAAAACGTGCAGTGAAAAAGAACGACAGTGCTCCAAAAGAAGCCCACCACGAGCATGGCCCATCCTCCAACGAGCCAAACTCCGAAACCCAACAGAATCGCCGGCAGATATGTGTTACGGTCGAGCCAAACAAGTTCCGGATAGCGTGTTAGGTCCTTCACGGTTCCATAATCCGGTTCCCAGTTGCTCGGGTTGAAAATCCATGTGACATGGGAATACAAAAAACCATGGTGCCGAGGAGAATGCACGTCGTGCTCAGTGTCCGAATGCAGATGATGGTGTCGATGCACAGCAGCCCACCAAATCACCCCGCGCTGGGCGGACGTCTGTCCCAGAAACGCAATCAAGAACTGCATCACGCGACTCGTCTTATACGTCCGGTGACTGAAATACCGATGATATCCTGCCGTGATCGCCCACATGCGCACAACGTATAGAACTGAAGCCAACACGAGAGCTCTCACTGGCACCCCAGTCCAGATCGCTCCCACACAAACCAGGTGGGTCACGACGAACGGAATCGCCGACGGATAGACAACATCGCTGTGAGGAGGATGACTTTGCGGCAAACCTGCCCCCCTTAGTTCCTCGTTGGTTTTCGTTGCTTTAGCAACGGAAGCCGGAAGCTAAGGCTGCGCACTCTTTGAACAAAAGCCTTCGTATTATATATTCATATTCACATTTATGAATAATGCAGACTCCTCATCCATCCTTGAGCGCCTAAGTGCCCTCAGTGACGAAACCCGAACTAGGATCTTAGCGCTCCTAGACGGAAGTGAATTCACTGTGTCCGAGTTGTGCGCTGTTCTTCAGACACCCCAACCAACGGTCAGTCGTCACCTCAAAATGTTGGCTTTGGAGGGGTGGGTTCAGGCTCGGACTGAAGGACGGAAACGGCACTATCACCTCAGTCCACAACTAGATGATTCAACACGCTCACTGTGGCGTATCGTTCACAATGAAGTCAGTGAGTCGTCGCTGTACCGCGCTGACGCGGAGCGGGCCCAACCTGTGCTAGACGAGCGTCGCATGCGCGCTACCGCATTCTTCTCTGAATCGGCAGCCGAGTGGGACCGGGCGCGCGCCGAGCTTTTCGGATCTGCTACAGGCCTGGGACCCCTGCTCGGCCTGATCGACCCGACTTGGGTGGTTGGAGACCTAGGCTGTGGCACAGGAGCACTCACCGCTCGTGTCACCCCCTTCGCCCGTCGCACAATCGGCGTTGACCGATCTGCGGCTATGCTCAGTACGGCCCAAGCCAGACTTAGTGAAATGGACACAGCGGAACTACGCTGCGGCGAACTGGAGTCGCTCCCGATTGAGGATGAAGAACTGGATCTCGCAATCCTTGCTCTAGTCCTCCATTACATCGTCGACCCACGTGCAGTTCTTTCTGAAGTTATGCGAACCCTCGCACCCGGAGGCAGAGTCCTAGTTCTAGACATGCGTCGGCACGACCGCGGTGTGACTTTTTCCAAGAATATGGGCCACGTGTGGCCCGGATTCGATTTCGAGCAATTAGAAGCGTGGCTAACAGATGTGCGCTTCAGTTCAATTCGCTTTCAAGCGCTGACACCCGATCCGGATGCCAGCGGTCCCTTGCTCTTTCTCGCCTCAGCGCGCGCCTGAGTCCTCCTTTTCCTTACCCCACTCGTTTCGGCCCAGCCGCCGACTCACACAAATTGAGAAACAATGACACAGAGCACGTTACTACCTGAAACAAAGATCGCGAACTCGGAAGACCGTCTCCCTTACAAGGTCGCTGACCTGTCTCTCGCCGCTTGGGGACGCAATGAGATACGCCTCGCCGAGCAAGAAATGCCCGGCCTTATCGCAGCCCGTGAAGAGTACGGTCCGCAGCAGCCACTGGCCGGCCTGAAGGTCGCAGGTTCTCTGCACATGACCGTGCAAACGGCCGTTCTTATCGAAACGCTCTCCGATCTCGGTGCCGACGTGCGCTGGGTATCTTGCAACATCTTCTCAACTCAAGATCATGCGGCGGCGGCAGTCGTCGTGGGGCGAGAAGGTACGATCGAAGACCCTAAAGGCTCTGCGGTGTTCGCGTGGAAGGGCGAGACCTTGGAAGAGTACTGGTGGTGTACGGACCAAATGCTTGAATGGCCGGACGGATCAGGTCCAGACCTGCTTGTAGATGATGGCTGCGACGCGACCCTACTTCTCCATAAAGGTGTTGAGTTTGGCGACGCCGCCACCGTCCCGCAGTTCGACCCCAATAGAGAGCCCGAAGAATGGGGAGTCATTCTTGATTTGTTGCGACGCACTCTCCGCGAGGATCCAGGTCGTTTCGACCGGCTTACAAGCAACATTCTAGGAGTCAGCGAGGAGACAACCACCGGGGTCCACCGACTCTACGAGATGGAGGAAAACGGCACACTCCTCTTCCCCGCAATCAACGTCAACGATTCAGTAACTAAGTCGAAGTTTGACAACCTCTACGGCTGTCGACATTCGGTTATAGACGGGCTTAACCGTGCCACTGACGTAATGCTCTCGGGCAAGAGTGCTTTAGTGCTCGGATATGGTGACGTAGGCAAAGGGTGTGCCCAAGCCCTTAAAGCTCAAGGCGCGCGCGTGTCCATCACTGAAGTAGATCCGATCTGCGCTCTCCAAGCGTGTATGGAAGGCTTCACTGTGGTCCGACTCGAAGATGTGCTTGAAACCGCTGACGTCTTTATAACTGCCACTGGAAACAAGGACATCATCACTGCCGAGCATATGGGTCGAATGAAGGACAAGGCCATAGTCGCCAACATCGGGCACTTCGATAACGAGATTGACATGGCCGGACTCGGTCGAGTCCAGGGGATCCAAAAAACAGAAATCAAGCCTCAATACCATGAGTGGACGTTTGCTGATGGCCACTCAGTGCTCATCCTCGCGGAGGGGCGCCTGATGAATCTCGGCTGCGCGACAGGGCATCCGAGCTTTGTCATGTCGGCATCGTTCACCAACCAAGTGATCGCCCAGATCGAGCTCGCTCGGAACAGGGATCGATACGAGAAGAAGGTGTACGTCCTACCAAAGCACCTCGACGAGAAGGTCGCCCGGCTACATCTCGACAAACTCGGGGCGCGGCTAACAGAGCTTTCGGACGAGCAAGCGGGGTACATCAGCGTGCCAAAGGAAGGGCCCTACAAGCCAGATCACTACCGCTACTAGCCTCAGTCCCTGCTAGCTGGCCGGTCTACTACAAAGGGGCCGGCCAGCTCAGCCTTTATCGCAATATGAGCCGTAACGCGAACACCACTATGGCGAAAGTCAGCACATTTCGGACCCAAGCCTGACCTTTCAAAACCTGCAGGTGAACTCCCAGCTTAGCGCCAAAGAACTGACCAGTAGCCAAGGAGAGACCGGCGGACCAATCAAGATCCCCTCCAAGAGCGAACAACGGGATCGCAATCAAGGTGAACGCTATGTGGAGCGGAACCTTCACGGCGTTCGCCCGCACAAGATCGAGTCCGTTTGCCGACAGAAGTGCTAGGTAAAGAAAACCCGCGCCAGCCTGTATAAAACCACTGTAGCATCCGAGGAAAAAAAAGGCGCCCAACAATAGCCAACGCCTCTCTGGGTCAGGGGTCAGGCTTTCTGTTTCTTCCGGGGGCCTCACGGGTTGCCAGATCATCCATGCGGCGGCAAGAACTAGAATAACTGCCAATACCTGCTCAAATGCCGCATCACCTATCGCCATCGCTGCCCATGTTCCTATTGCCACACCAACACAGGCCGATGGCAATGCGAACCTCACCCATGCCCAAGGAATGAGTTTTTTCCGATGAAAACTGGCGCTCGCCCCAATGCCTCCAACCAGAATAGCGATCCGGTTCGTTCCGTTGGCAACCGTGGCGGGCAGGCCGATAAAGATCAGGAGAGGAAGAGTCAGTAGTGATCCTCCACCTGCAATTGAGTTGATAGTCCCCGCGACGAAGCCAGCACCCACAAGCATGAAGGTGGTCAGTAAATCAATGGACACAGCCGCTCCATAGTGAGCTCTCGGGACTGCTCATCCTCGCTGCAACGTCGATTAGCGTCTACCCCTCACCCTTGCAACCATCACACCCAAGCGGGACCCTAGAGACTTGCGTCGCCGACCTGGTCATCCCAGTAAGTGGCACCACTCAGCCCCAGACCAATCAACGAACCGGACCTATAGGAAAGTCAGCTGTTCCAAAATCGAGTTGACCAAAAAGACCTACCTGAAACTGAGTCGATCCCGTCCGCTGTCCAACGAAAGATTGACGGTCGTCATAACTAACCCTCAAGCCGAAAGAAAAACCACGAAGGCTCGTGTCCGCCTGAAGGCTTAAGGTTCGCAGAACCTGGTCTATAAACGGTACACATTCCTCTCCGGCCACTGTGACTCGGCAGTTTAGCTCACTTCGATAAGTGCCGATGATTGAGAGTGAGATCGGGCGATCCAGGCTCGAAGCCAATCCTCCCAATAGGAGAAGCTGAGTGTTCAAGGAAATTTGATGATTCCGTTCCTGGCGTTCAGTATCTCCTGTAGGGTCCACACCGGTGCCATCGCGCCAAGCACCCCGATACGCAGTCACAAGGGTCCGAAGCCACTGAACCGATACGTCAAGAGGAACCTGGAGATCAGAGTCGAATCGGCGTTGAAGTGCACGCCCTCCGAACGTGATCTCACGCTCGGTCCGGACGATTCCTGAGGAGAGGTTTATACTCCGAATGCCAGTGAAGGAAGGCAAACGTATAGCAGGAAATGTCGCCTGCACGTCCGGCCAAGTCTTCTGTCGTGTGTTGCGATCACTCCTGATATCTAGGGTTTCTGAATCACTCCACAGATAACCCACTTGTAGACCTGCACCGCCCGGAAGTCCCACCCCAGACGAAAGTCGCCAGCTTGCTCGGTCCGTAAGTGTCGCAGCAGTGTCAGCGTCGACAAACCGATATCGGTCTCGTCCACCGAAGCCCAGCTGATAGTCAAAGCGAGGGTCCACTGGATCCCGATTGAACCTTGAGGTGATCCCCTCGCGATAAGTGGCGCTGAGTGGACGGATTGCGCTTAGGATAGAACGAAGCTGAGCTATACCGTCGTCTTCCTCCTCAACGGACGATCCAAACCAGCTCACAGCTAAAGCTGAAGGGCTTAGAGACACGGTGCCCCCCCAGTCTCGCTGCCCTTGAGCGTTCTGAGTAAGGGTCATCATCGTATCCGCTAGCTGGATTGACTGCTCGATGAAATTCGTATTTCGATCAGACTGGTAGACCGTAGTCCAATCGAAGTCCGTTCGTAACCACGAGAAGATCGACGGCCGGTACGCAACGTCTGTCCTCAGCGTCCGCGCGGTCTCCCAACCGAAGTCTAAACCCAACCACTCGCTTCTTTGCTCCCGGATGATTTGCTGAACATTTTCATCCGTCACCGTCTCTTCAGGCTGCAAAAGGTCGCGAGACTGCAATAGCCTCATGTCTGCGACGAGTGATGGGAGCGGCCTCAGACGTACATCCGCTGCCACCTGCATAAGCTCTCGAGGCCGAAGCGTTGCTACCGACTGCTGGTCACCGGCTGAGCGAACAATCGTTTCGTATCGCACGACCCGACTGTCTTGCAGGAAATACGAAGTGCTTACGGAGACACGTTCTGGTGTCAGGCGTAGCCTGGCATCAGCCACCTTATCTTCGAGGAATCCAGGGAGTAGTGTCCTAACTAAACCCCTCAACTGCATTGGTACGAGCCCGATTTCTCGCGACTGGGGAACACGAGTCCACCCGACCCCCGCGTCTACGGTGCTGGATTCATTTTCGGTGGTGATAGTCGAACCATCCGCAGTCGCATATGATGCACGCGCATCTAATCCGTCAATCAAAAACCCGACAACCCGATTAGCACTCTGGGTTCTTTTACGCACCGAGATACCGACACGCCTCTGGCCCGTATTCGTATCACGCAGGTTGGCTATTTGGCTCGCCCGTACGTCGGAGTTTGCTAGGAGTACCGGAGCCTGACTCGACTGCGAGACCTCAAACGTAACGGGCATATCGACGCCCCAGCTGCTTGGAAACCATCGATCGACGGCTAGCGAGCTGAACAGGTTAAGTGTTCGATCGTCTTGGTAAGTCGGCTGGTCACGCAACTGTCGGAAGAATGCGCCTCGGTCTGTCATATTAAGGCGAGTTTGAATTACCCCCGCTCCGTCCACCGCAACGTTGAAGGAGCTCGCGATCCCAACATCATTCAAGGCCTGACCTAAACGAAGCTCGTCGACCCAGATCTCTCCTGAAGTTGGCTGACCGGTCTCGTTCCAGACTCCGATGGAGATCTCTCTAACCGCTGCAAGATTTGGAGCTCGACCACGATCAGCTAGCACGACTGCATAGGTCGAGTCTGCTGACCAAATCTGCACAGGGGGATCGCCTGGTGCAGGTGGTGCCATTGACACTAGCTCCTCAGCCTGTCTCCTCAGATCTAACCATACTCCGAAGTCTACCCGGACCTCTGGAAGCCAATCGGCTCTAGTTAGTCCGGGACCGACGGGCGGACTCAGTGGCGTTCTGTACAAGTAGAAGTTTTCGGGATCACTGCCGACCTTAAGGAAGAATCGATTTTCCCGAGTCGGACCAAAGTCTCCGTCCTTCGCGATCGCCCATAATCTTGCTTCGCGGTACGACAAAAAGTCTCGTGGCCGCTGAGGGAATCGGTAATACACTTCAGCCCGGGCCCCATCTGGTATTCCCTCAAATTTTATACCGAGAGATTTTTCGTTGAACTCTATACCCTGCCCAGAGAACGCCTGAGTTGGATCCGTCAACTCTTCGAGCACACCGGGGGGTGATACGTAATCACTTCCCTCAGTCACCTGAGACACTGAAGCAACTTCAACACGCCCAATGTAAGAAAGGGTATCCCCAACAATCCCGTCGAGCACACCATCTCCAGACCGCTTAATCCAACGGGACCCTACTAAGCGCATGCGCGCGAGTTCTAATCCTCCCTCTGGTCCAACAGCGGTGACTCGCAGGTGCCGAATAGCTCTAAGATCAGCCTCAGTGATCGACCCACCGACCTCCACCGCACCCGCACCACGCAAAGGAATTCGATAAAGCTGGAAATCGGTTCCCGTCTCGGAACGATTACGCGCAAGAAACGGTGACGAGCCATCGAGAGAAACAACATATCGCAGGTGCCGCTCTGCTGTATCTAGATTGCCATCAGCATCCAAATCCTCCGAGTCCGGTCGACCGTTACCTCTCGTGCATACCGATCTCGAATCACCAAGTGGATAAATGCTCCCACGCTCGGCCAAGCATGTCTCCGCCCACACGCCTAACTCGTCCCGGATATCGCTCCAGATTTCACCAAGGCGAGGGTCAGCCTCTTGATCAAGGTTTCCCAGTCCCCAAGTTCGACCGTCACTTCGGGACCCACTCGTGGCATTAAATGGACCGACGAAGAAGGCGTCTTCACTCACAGTACCCAGATCAATGATCAGGCTTAGTTCCCCGTCACCTGAAGCGTAAAATTCCAGATAGTCAGTCTTAGTAAGATCTAGGCCGTTTGTAGACAATGGAGTCATCGCTGAGCGCCAACCAGGCTGACCTTCCGTTAATGAGCTGCCCAGACTGAGCCTCAGCCCTGGCTCACGAAGCTCAGATCCTGCAAGCCGAATCTGATTATCGATGTCAGTTCGTGGAAACAAGCCCTCTCGCACCCCGAGGCTGTCTCCGTTCGGGGCAAGAAGAATCCATCGATTCTGCCAAACCAAGGAGGCGGCCGTCGTCTCGTCCACGATAGCTGGCATTACCACCTCGGCTCCGTCCCGTTTTGTCGGAGCGCTAGAAAGCTGCCAATCCTGTGACGTCAGGCGTACCGAGAGCTGTGCAGTGCCATCGAAATCGTCCACGAAGGCTTGGTCGAGTGTGTTGGGGTTCGGAATCGACAAAGCCACCTCTCCATCGGCCGAGAGCGACGACGCCCCGTCAAAGTTCAGGCCGGGAATCTTTTCCAAAAAGCGATCGAACCAACCAAGCGACATATCATACCGACCACTCAAACCACTAAGAAGTGCAGCACCCGGCTCAGTCCCAAGAATCGGACGTGTAACCACCGAGCGCTCAGACTGGTACAGCCCCAAGAAATCTATTCCACCCCCACTACCCAATGCACTACTTGTACGCAGTCCAACGACTTGAGTCGGCGTCACTTGAAAAAGTGACCGCTGTTCCCACGTTGCACGCACAGTCGCATCCGGGGACGATGCGAAGAGCAAATCTGGTTCCAGCAACTGAACCTGACCTACGTTGTAGTCTATTTCGTAGTCTGCGCCTCTCGTCAGCATGCGATCACCGAGAAAAACTCGCTCACTCCCATCCCTGATTCCAAAGGCCCCGAGAGAAAAGGCCGAGATCACTCCTTCCGAGCGTAAGCGGTACGAGAAGGTCAGCCGAAATCGACCGGAATTCACTCGCTCGAACGGGTCTTCTTCTTCGTAGATAGCCTGATTCGCGTCGTCTCCGAGGATCGCCTGGGTTAGACCCTCGCTGAGTCTAAGTGACTCTACCGGAGGGGGCTGGGAGAACGGACGCAGCGTCGGGAAGACGATGAACGATCCCTGCACGGGAGGCTGATCCTGAAAGAATTCACGGCCCGGAGAGTAGACGAATGCTGGATCTAGCGCATCAAGAGGGGCTTCTTCGTCCAACCCGAACAGACGTAGGAACGTGATGTCAGCTCCGTACGGGCTGCGCTTGAAGGTGCGCCCTGCCGAAAGTTCCCCGAGCGAGACCGAGAGAGATACTGACCCGGGCTCTACATCCGCCGATCCAGAGACCCGGTAGATCTGATGCATCTCAAGGTCCCAAGTAGGCCGACCGGGCTGATGGTTAGCTCCAGAAGCCTTTAGAAGCCTGAGTTCCGGGCGCCCTCCCTGGTTGTATACGAGTTCCGGGTTGTAGTCTCCTATTGTGTCACCCGCCGCCGTGATGTACGTGACAGCCAACATCTCCTCGCGACTTAGGGGCTGCCTCAGAGCAATCCAGAGCCCACTTGGATGGACGAAGAAATCCGTACCTTGCTGAAGGTTCCGAAACCAACCAGACTCGCGAACCGTAGGGTTGACCCCATCGTCAGCTACAGCGTCGAGCTGGATAAAACCTTCAACCTGCTGTTGAAAAACGGGATCGTCCTCAAATCTATAGAGCTGGATGAGCTGATCTCCCGGAGCGATTGACGCAGGAGCCGACGCCGGGTCGAGTTCAAGAGCATCGACGTGCGGATATCGGTCAATCTGGGAAGGATCGACCAAGAAGAAGAACTGTCCACGGACATAGTCTGCATCATCCAGGACCAAAGTGTCTTCTTGCACAAAGGCGCGCTGATCGCCGAAACCAGTGAGTTGGAACGATCGAGAGTTAAGGTCGCCTCGCTGCTGTGCCCATACCGCCTGAAAGTCCACCGGGCCAACTTGACCCTCGGCCTGAAAGCCAAAGTTACCGGCAGGAAGCCCTTCAGTCAGAAAACGTGACTGGGGAAGTCGAAACGTGACATCCCCAACCTCTAGACGATGCAGTACATCGTCCTTTCCACCTTCATAGAAGAAGTTAATTCGGTTAGCCGCATCAAACTCTCGGGATTGATCGAAGTCGACATCGACGGTGACGCGGTCCAATATCGTACCGCTGACCTGAACCCCGAACTGCAAATCTGGACTCAGCTGCGGAACTATCGACGGATTACAACCCGCACCAAACCGGACATCGCACGGTTCGAAACGTGTCCAATCACCACCGAGCTCCATTCGGCTTCTAACATTCAAGGCGAGATCCGCATACTCAGTGACAAACCGGGATTCATCGCTAGGAATAATGGGATTAGATCTTCTCGTCTCAGTTGGCAGATAGAGTGTCCTTCCTGACGTAACTAGGTCATTAGCTCTAGCCCGCAGAACAACATCTAGAGGGGACGGAGCAACCAACCGCGTCCCAACACCCACGCCCGGACCAAGTCTACTGAACATTCGACGCCCGCGGCCCATCCGGTAAGAGAGCCTAGATCCGCCTCTATACTGGGCCAGGCCTTCGCTTCGCGGGGTTCCAACTCCGGCCGCTGAAACACGAATCCGGCGCATCCCAAGCGTAACGTGAGGTTCCGCCTGCATCGCCGAAAGTCCCACCTCAACAGCCACCGCAGGGAGATCAAGATTCGGCCTAAGAATCGTATCTGCAGGTGCCTCGATCGACGTGGTGATTACATTTTCCGTATTCTCTTCTCGCATCTCATCGGGCCCGGTCACCACAGGGGCCACGAGAGACACGAGCAGAGTCAGGAGTTTCGGTATCACGACGCTAACAGAGTAAGGTTCGAGAACGAGCACAAAGCATTGTGATCGGACCGCTGTCTCATTTCGAACACACTTAGCACCGACGGTGTAACGAATGAGCCACAATCGGTAGCAGAATTCACAATCAACAGAGAGAAGGGTTCAGTGCGTAAAGGAGTGCTCGTCAGACACTTAATACGTGCCCATCTAGGCCCGTTCCTGTTTGCGCTATCAACAATTACAGGCCTCCTATTCATCAACGCCATCGCTCAGCGCGTCGACTCACTAGTGGGCAAGGGCCTGCCTTGGCAAGTCGTCGTTGAATTCCTGTTCCTATCACTGCCGCATACAATCGCGCTGTCTCTCCCGATGGCTGTGCTCGTGGCGGTTCTCTACGCCTTCAGTGACATGGCGGCCTCAAACGAAATTACGGCGATGTCCGCGGGCGGTGTAAGCCCGGCACGAATGATACTCCCAGTTTTCGGTCTCGGTGCCATTGCCACCCTCGCAATGCTTTTCTTCAATAATTCAGTCCTCCCGGAATCAAACCACGCGCTAAAGAACCTCCTGCTTGATATCGGTCGCAAGAGTCCTACCCTCGAACTCCGCGAGCAGGTCGTGAACGAACTCCGAACTGGAGTAGGCGTGAACCGCTACTTCCTAACCGCAGACCGAATTGATCACGACACTAACGAACTTCAAAACATCACAATCTTCGACGCCAATGACCCAATGCGACAGCGTACGACATACGCTGAAGCCGGCGAAATGGCATTCAACGATACGCGAACAGACCTCTACCTAACACTCTACAACGGAGCTGTGCACGAGGTGCAGAATGACAGGGTTGGAGGATTCCAGCGCCTCTACTTCGACAAGCAGGTAGTCCCCCTTCGTGAGGTCGGCAACGAACTAGAGAGAAGATTAGGGGGAGGAGATCGCTCGGATCGCGAGATGGGCTTCAAAATGCTCTTCGCTAACGCGGACGAAAGGCAGGCACAGCTAGATACAATACTGCAAGAGAGCCGTAGCCAAGGAGAACAGGCCCTGCGAGTCGCGCTCAACCTTGAGGTAGAGGCCGACTCTGCTGTGGCCAGTGAAAGCGCTCAAATGAGGGACATGCTTGGGGGAAGTCTCCGAGGACGTTACATCCAACGCGACCCAATGACTCGGCAAATCGTAGCAGGCGCTCGAGCTCGATCAGCCCGCGGAGCGGCACTGCAACAATCGGTAAACCGGTTCAGAGTAGAGATCCACAAGAAACTCGCGATCGCAATCGCCTGTCTCGTGTTCGTCCTCATCGGTCCCCCTCTAGCGCTGCGATTCCCGAGTGCCGGAGTCGGATTCGTAGTCGTCGCCTCAGGAGTAATCTTTTTCATCTACTACGTCGGTCTACTCGGTGGAGAGGCGCTAGCGGACCGCCGCGTAGCGAGCCCTGCAATTACCATGTGGCTCGGCAATGTGATCTTCTTTTCTCTCGGCGTTGCACTTCTTCGCCGTATGGGACACACGTCCGGAACCGGCCGAACAGGCATAGGTGACGCGATCACCGGATTCTTTGGCCGATCTTCAGCGAGAACAGGGAAAGAGGGCTCATGAGGATCCTAGATCGTCTAGTCATCAAAAACTTCTTGATGCTTTTCTGCCTCTTTCTTCTTTGCGCACCGCCACTGTTCGTACTTGGTGATTTAGCAGAGCACCTTGACGACTACATCGACCGTGGGCTCTCCCTCGGAGAAGTGTCGATGTCTTATGTCTACATGTATCCACTCTTCATCCAGTGGTGCTTCCCCATTGCAGCACTCCTCGGAGCGGTCTTCACAGTCCACTGGATGACGAAGCATCGGGAGATAGTGGCAGCCAAAGCGGGAGGAATCTCTTTTCATCGACTAGTGGCTCCCCTTCTCATAGCTGGGGTCCTCCTGACTGGCGTTGCTTTGGCTTTAACCGAGGTAGTGCCGCGCACCAACAAAATCTCAGCGCAAATCCTTCGCTCTGAGGCACCAGGTCGGTCCTGGCGCTCCGACTTCGTCTATAGGTCTGAGGAGGGAGTCTCATGGCAAGTGAATAGACTGACAGCGTCCGACGGTCGAATGACAGACGTCGTGATCGAGCGTCCCGTCACAGATGACCGTAATGGTCTACACCTGATAGCAGAGGGCGCCAGGTTCCAAGCTGAGGATGGCTGGATCCTGGCTCAGGGGTTCATGAGAACACTTAGTGGTGATAGTGCTGAGACCACAATCGAATTTGACCGACTCATGATGGCTGATCTAGTGGAACGTCCAGAGGAACTACTCGAGGTTCCACCAGAGCCGGACGAGATGACCTATGCCGAAATCAATCACATGGCGGCAATAATTCAGAGAACCGGTGGCAACGCCAATGAACTTCTTGTAAAGCGCGAGCAGAAAATATCAATCCCGGTCACTACCCTGATCATTATCCTTTTCGGTGCGCCACTTGCAACTAGCAGCAAACGGGGAGGGGCCGCGTTTGGGATTGGGCTCTCACTAGCCACCGTCCTCCTTTTCATGATGCTCCTGCGGGTAGCTGGAGCACTAGGTGAAGCTGGTGCCGTATCCCCTCTAGCGGCGGCATGGATCCCCAACATGGTCTTTGCCTTAACAGGGTTAATTCTCATGATACGGGTTCGAACTTAGCTAAGAGACCGTCTTCGATGGTCCCACTCATTACGGAAGTGACAGGACCTCGAAGAGTGATCTCTAGCGAATTATGTACCGAAACCGATAGCTGTCCTCCTGGCATATCGATCAGGACTGCTCCAAAGGGAAGCGAGCCGGTCACAACGAGAGCGACAGCTACGGCACATGAACTGGTGCCGGATGCGGCGGTTCGACCCACCCCTCTCTCCCAGATGCAAGCCTGGCCCCTCCCATGCTGACTTCTAGCGAGCTGAACATTGGTTCCAGCAGGGATGTCCGGATGCGAAGCGATGAAGGGACCGAGGACGGAAAGCCGTTCTTCGGAGAACGACTCCTCCTGCGGGTCAGTGAGTATGACAACATGAGGGTTTCCGATTGAGACCGGAACAACCTCCAACTTTTCTCCCTCCGGACCCATTAGTGTGTAAGGCTCAGACTCGCCATGCAGGAGGCCGGACCCGGCACCGATCGCCTCCGGACCAAGTCGAGCCACACCCATCTCCACAGAGATATCAAAGGTGCCATCAGTCATCCCATGAACATGGATGCGAACTTCCCCGCCCCCAACCTTCGCATCAATTACGGATAGTCGGGGTTCAAGGCCTGAAAGGTATGCGGCTAGCACACGTAACCCGTTGCCGCTCCGCTCGAACTCACTGCCGTCTGGATTGAACATGCGGAGAGACACAACAGCGTGTGCGGGTGATCTAAGACTCTGATCCAACATGACAACGACAAGGCCGTCTGAAGCCAATCCCCGGTGCGGACCGCAGACCATAGCGACATTTTCGGGAGTCGCTATCCAGGAGGCTTGATCACCCTCGACCACCTCAAATACCAGATAGTCATTCCCTAGGCCGTGGGCCTTGTAAAAGTGCCTGGAAAGCCTAGGTCGGGTCCCTAGGTAAACGGTAGGATCAGTCATGCGGAGCAAGCGAAATTCGGGTCTTCGGATATCCTCCTGAAAGTGCGTCTTCGGCCGACACAGCGCACCCTGCATGGACCCCAGAGAGAGCAGGTCGTTGAATTCGAGGTTAAACGGATGTACTCTAATCAGACACTGAGGGGCGATTTGAAGCGTATTGCGGCCCGCACGGTGAGACGGAAAGCGTCCCACCAGCGAACAAGCTAAAAAGCTGAAGCCCTGCATCGCAGTGCCCTGCGAGCGGGCTTTTGTTGTCGGAGGATCTTCCATTGCAACACACGAAAACTCCACGATTGCGGAGTGAGCGGATTCACGCGCTCGACCGCGCGCTCCGCGAGCGCATCCTGGTTATGGACGGAGCGATGGGTACCATGATCCAGCGCCATGAACTCTCGGAAGAGGACTTCCGAGGTGAGCGCTTCGAGAACAACCCAGTATCCCTCGAGGGAGCAAATGATCTTTTGTGCCTCAGTCGTCCCGCCCTGATTCGGTCGATTCACAGTGAATTTCTCCTCGCCGGCGCGGATCTGATAGAAACAAACACCTTCAGTTCAAATCGGATCTCTCTGGAGGACTACGAACTCTCGGAAATCAGCGAAGAGCTGAATTGCATCGCAGCCTCCCTTGCCCGAGAGGCCGCAGATGCAGTAGAAGCGGAGCACCCTGATCGAATCTGCTGGGTCGCTGGGGCACTCGGACCGACGAATCGCACCGCGTCTCTATCCCCTGATGTAGGAGATCCAGGCGCACGCAATGTGACGTTTGATGAGCTCGTCAGAGCCTATTCCGAACAGACCAAAGGCCTACTCGATGGTGGAGTAGACATTCTTTTGGTTGAGACCGCGTTCGACACCCTCAACGCGAAAGCCGCTCTCTATGCGATCTCTGCAGTGCTGGAGGAGATCGCTGAAGACGTGCCAGTCATGGTCTCCGGTACCATCACGGATCAGAGCGGTCGAACCCTTTCCGGACAGACCCCCGAAGCGTTTTATAACTCCGTCGCTCACGGCGCCCAGCCAGGACCGGGTCGGCGACGCGGGTTACTCTCCGTCGGGCTGAACTGTGCACTAGGGATTGATCAACTCCGTCCCTTCCTCGAGGAACTCTCCGAAGCGGCAGCCGTCCCGGTAAGCTGCTACCCGAACGCGGGTTTGCCGAATGAATTTGGGGAATACGACGACACCGCGAAGCACATGGCTGCAGTGACCCGAGAATACGCAGAGGCCGGATTCATCAACATCGTAGGTGGATGCTGCGGAACGACCCCGGAACATATCCGCGCGATTGCAGACAGCGTGGCGGACGTCGAACCCCGGCGTCTTCCGGACCTTCCGACCAGAACAAGGCTCTCCGGTCTCGAACCACTAAGTATAGGGCCCGAATCGCTGTTCGTTAACGTCGGCGAACGAACGAACGTCACCGGCTCTCGACGCTTTGCTCGCTTGATTCTAGATGACGACTACGAAACCGCCGTCGATGTTGCGCTCCAGCAGGTCAAGGGGGGAGCACAGATCCTCGATGTGAACATGGATGAGGGGCTTCTCGACTCGGTCACGGCGATAACTCGATATCTCAACCTTCTAGCGTCAGAGCCCGAGATATCGAGGATCCCCGTCATGGTGGATTCATCAGACTGGGCCGTAGTGGAGGCGGGACTCAAGACCCTTCAGGGCAAGGGTGTGGTAAACTCAATCTCAATGAAGGATGGGGAAGACGCATTCCGGCAGCGTGCTAGAGAGGTCCGACGCTTCGGTGCCGCAGCAGTTGTAATGGCTTTCGACGAACAGGGGCAAGCTGACACTCTCAGTCGACGGGTCGAGATCTGCTCCCGAGCATACCGAATCCTGGTCGAAGAAGAAGGATTTCTGCCTGAGGACATCATCTTCGACCCAAACGTCTTTGCAGTCGCGACAGGAATCGAAGAGCATAACGATTATGGGGTCTTGTTCATCGAAGCCGTGCGACAGATCAAGGCGTTATGCCCGCATGCGCTGACGAGCGGAGGCATCAGCAACGTGTCCTTCTCATTCCGTGGCAGTCCAGAAGTGAGAGAGGCCATGCATGCTGCATTCCTCTACCACGGTATAAATGCGGGGCTCGACATGGGCATCGTAAACGCGGGAGCGCTTCCGGTCTACGACGACATCCCCGAAGAGCTGTTGATACCGGTAGAGGATGTGCTTCTCGCCCGAGATGCAGAGGCTACTGAGACGCTGACACGCATCGCAAGCGAGAGAACTGGTACCACTCAGCACCGAATGGAGGAAGACCTTTCGTGGCGTGACGAGCCTGTCCGAGACCGCCTTGTTCATGCCCTAGTTAACGGAATTGACGCATGGATTGAGGAAGATGCCGAAAAAGCACGCCTAGAGTTGCCACGGGCTCTCGACGTAATCGAGGGTCCATTGATGGACGGTATGAATGTGGTAGGAGACCGGTTTGGGTCTGGTCGTATGTTCCTGCCCCAAGTTGTTAAGAGCGCTCGAGTTATGAAGAAGGCGGTAGCGCACTTAGTACCCCACTTGGACGCAGAGCAGGCTGACCTATCAGGTAAGGGAAAGATTCTACTTGCCACGGTAAAGGGCGACGTCCATGACATCGGGAAAAACATCGTAGGGGTGGTGCTTCAGTGTAATGGATACGAGATCGTCGACCTCGGCGTAATGATCCCTACCGAACAAATACTAGAAGCGGCTCGTAATCACGAAGTCGACATGGTCGGTCTTTCAGGGCTGATTACGCCCTCGCTCAACCAGATGGTGCACGTAGCTACTGAGATGGAGCGCCTCGGCTTCACCACACCTCTACTTATCGGAGGTGCTACTACTTCCCGGGCTCATACGGCAGTCAAAATCGAGGAGTGCTACTCAGGCCCCACCGTGCACGTTCTAGATGCGTCGAGAGCTGTTGGCGTTGTCTCAACCCTTCTCGACCGTGAACGCAGGCCTGCGTTCATGGAGGAAACCCGGCGAGAGTACGCCGAACTCCGCGACAGACGCGCCGGACGAGTACAAAAAACTGCTCTTCTGACAATCGAGGAGGCGCGCACGCGGGGTTTCGATGGCGGATGGCCTAAATACACCCCGCCCACTCCAGCCTCACCTGGAATCCACCTGCTCAACGATATCTCAGTAGCCGACCTACGTCCGTACATAGACTGGACTCCCTTCTTCAAGACGTGGGAGTTACACGGTACTTACCCTGAGATTATGGAAGACGAACTGGTCGGAGAAACGGCTAGAACGCTTATCGATGAAGCAATGACGCTGCTGACGCAGATGGATGAAGACGGGGTCCTTCAGCCCCGTGCGGTCGTCGGTCTCTTCCCAGCACACTCAGAAGGTGACGACATCCATCTCTTCTCACCCAGTGATGTAGCTACAGGTCGAGACAGAGGCTCTGAAAACCAGTCTACTCCAATCGCCGTGCTTCGAACACTACGTCAACAGTTCAGGAAAGATGGGCGGGCCAACCTTGCCTTGTCCGACTTCGTAGCACCGAAAGGAAGTCAGCCAGACTGGGTAGGTGGCTTCGCCGTAACTTCCGGCCGACTTGTAGACCAGCTGTCAGCTCGCTTCGAAGCAGAGCATGACGACTACCACGCAATCATGTCTAAGTCCCTTGCAGACCGTATCGCAGAGGCGCTTGCTGAGTACGTGCACGAACACGTTCGCCAAGTTCTTTGGGGGTATGCAGCGGACGAGACTTTCGATAACGACGCACTAATCGCGGAGGCATACAGGGGTATCCGACCTGCCCCGGGATATCCAGCTTGCCCCGACCATTCGGAAAAGCGTGTTCTATTTGACATTCTGAGAGCTGAAGAATCCATAGGGGTCACACTGACTGAGACCTATGCGATGGCGCCTGGCGCCTCCGTCAGTGGCTGGTACTTCGCACACCCTGAAGCCCGATACTTCGGTGTGGGGCGACTCGGCCGTGATCAGGTCGAGGACTATGCCCGCCGCAAAAGATGGAGCTTGGAGGATGCTGAAAGATGGCTAGCCCCAAACCTCGGCTACACGCCCACGAACGGCACATGAAGTCACTCGTGCGAGACAACCGGGTTCACGTATTCGACGGAGCCATGGGCACCCTACTCTACAGTCGTGGTGTTTTCGTAAACGTATGTTACGACGAGCTCAACTTGAGTCGACCCGAATTGGTAAGAGGAATCCACGAGGAATACATCAATGCAGGAGCCGAGATTCTAGAAACCAACACCTTCGGTGCGAATCCGGTCAAGCTGTCTTCGTTTGGTCTTGAAGATCGCACCGAGGAAATCAATGAGCAGGCCGCTAGACTCGCAGTGGAAGCGTCCTCAAAGGCTGAATTATCAGAACTAACTAGAGGAAACGACCCAGATTACTCCTCGGGTAGCACCGTAGCAGTAGCGGGCGCTCTGGGTCCGCTCGGGATCCGAATCGAGCCCTGGGGCCCTACCTCTTTAGATGAAGCAGAAGCGTATTTTGCTCGCCAAGTTGATGGCCTTCTCAAAGGAGGTGTAGACGGCTTCGTCTTAGAGACCTTCTCAGATATATCGGAGCTGCAATGCGCACTTCGGGCAATCCGAGCTGCCTGTGAATTACCAGTGATCGCGCAAATGACAGTTGGACCGGACGGCAAGACATCTCTCGGGACTGAGCCCGCTCATTTGGCCCAGGCCATGGAGGACTCCGGTGCCGATGTAATTGGTCTAAATTGCTCCGTTGGGCCAGCCGTCATGTTGGACGCCCTAGAGGACATGGCCGAAGTCACGCAGCTGCCCCTTAGCGCGCAACCTAACGCAGGACTTCCACGGAACGTCCGGGATCGAAAAATCTATCTAGCTAGCCCCGACTATATGGCTCAGTACGCTCGCCGTATGATCGACGTCGGGGTTCGATTTGTTGGGGGGTGCTGCGGCACGACACCTGATCACACGAGACGGATGCGCGATTCGGTGGCAGCACTCCAGCCGAAACACCCCATCGTCACAATTAGAGACAGAGCGAATAATTCTCACTCCGCCACAAACCCGGTCCCCCTCGAACAACGATCGGCGTGGGGTCGGAAGCTTGCCCGCGGGGAACAGGTAGCTTCTGTAGAGATAATCCCACCGCACAGCTGGGACGCCTCCGCAGTCACATCACCTGCACGTGAGCTTAAAGTTTCGGGTGTCGACGCAGTCAGTATCGTGGAAAGTCCGCGCTCACGTAGCCGCATGGGAGCCCTTTCCGCTGCATTGATCGTAGAGCGAGAAGTCGGCATCGAGACGATCGTCCACTACACCTGCCGAGACAAAAACATGCTCGGAATGATTTCAGACTTGCTCGGTGCCGCCGCCGCGGGAATCCGAAATGTCCTCGTGGTTTCCGGTGACCCTCCCGTAATGGGTCCCTATCCGGACACAACCGTGGTCTTCGATATCGATTCGATCGGACTGACCAATGTGGTGCAAGGACTCAATCAAGGCATAGACCCCGGTGGTAACACGATCGGTGCACCAACAGAGTTCGTCCAGGGAGTAGCGATAAATCACGGATCGGTTGACCAGGAACGTGAGCGAAGTCGCTTTGAATACAAGGTCGATGCAGGTGCTAACTTTGCGACAACTCAACCGGTCTTTAGCCCTAAAGCCCTAGAGCAATTTCTCGACGCAACGACTCCGGAGATCCCAATCGTTGCCGGAATATGGCCACTTACGACTCTTCGAAATGCGGAGTTTCTAGCAAACGAAGTTCCAGGTGTTCACGTCCCCACTGAATTGGTGGACCGGATGAGAAGAGCACACCTTTCTGGAGCGGACGCTGCCCTAGAGGAGGGAGTCGCAATCGCGCTTGAGCTAATCAATGCGACCCAAGATTTCGTCCAAGGATTCCACCTGACTGCACCAAATCGGAAAGTTCAAGTGGCACTCAGGGTGCTTAGAGAAAGCGGCATTTTAGCAACGGCTTAGACCGTTTACCCGACTCATACGAGATCTAAGATCTTTTGCAACGTTCGACCAGCAGCTCGCTCACCTAGGTTGCTCACATAAATTTTCTCCGCACCCACCGCCCGAAGTTCACGGATGCTTCGTGCGCAGATTTCTTCAGCTGTGTTTCCGTTCTCAAATTCACCCATGATCTCATGGGACGGAACAGGAAAGAAAGATCCGAGAGTGGAGAGCGTGCTTGGGTTAGCAGACCGATAGAAAAAAACACCAAAAACCACTGGCTTGGTCGACCCTGCCCTGTCGGCTTCTTCTAGAAAGCGCTCGACGTTGTGGATGGAATGGTGAGACACAATCTGGCTGAGAGCATACTGCGCGTGCGCGTCGAGGGCCTCCAAAAAGTTGACCTGCTCAACTGGGGAACGATGAGGATTCACCCACCCCCCTAGATCCAATGACGGGACACGCCTGGTCAACAGCTGACGTAGATCTCTTCCGTGCGGCACACACCGGGGCGGCGGCACCGAAATATCACCCCCTAGGACGGTAAGGGACTCAAACCCATCCGAAGCCGCGCGCAGCGCAAACGTTTCACAGTATTTGAGAGAGTGCTTACAGGTCAGAATTGGCACAATCTTAGAGAGGTCCACCGAGTCAGCAACATTGCCGCCCACGTGTGCCAGATTCTCTTCTTCTGCGGCACCAACAGCGTTGTCAGTAAGGAAAACGAAGAGTTCCTGACGAGAAAGGCGAGACAGTGTATGATGTAGATCGATCCATGCAGAAACCGTGCTTGCTCCATCCAGATCCACACGTGGAGGTCGCAGTTCTACCGTGACTAACGGACCTGGTATCGTGAGGGAGTCCATTAATTTGCTCATCTACCTACAGCCTCCTCAACTTCGTCTACGGAGGTCGGGAGCACTCCAGTTAGCACCTCTACGCCCTCGGCAGTGACGACGACATCATCCTCAATACGCACGCCGATCCCAGCCCACCTATCGGTGTTGTTACCACACTGACCTAACCGGAAATAGAGCCCGGGCTCAATGGTAAAAACCATGCCGGGCTCGAGGATCCGCCCTGAGCCATCCCGTCCGTAATCTCCTGGATCATGTACGTCCAACCCAAGCCAGTGCGATGTCTGATGGGGGAAGAAATCTCGATAACTACCCTCATCAAGGACTGAGTCTTTGTCCCCATGCAGCACCCCAAGATCAAGCAGGCCTTGAGCGAGGACTCGTGAGGCGGCATCGTGAACATCCGTTATGGTCGCCCCTGGTTTGATCGATGCGATTGCAGTGAGTCGAGCCTCCTCCACTATTTGGTATACCGCCCTCTGCTCGTCAGAAAATCTGCCGTTCACTGGATATGTCCGAGTCACATCTCCGTGATACAGCCCGTACTCTGCTCCCGCGTCGATCAATACTAGTTCACCAGCACTCAGCGATGCGTTGTTCTCGACATAATGGAGTACACACGCATTCTGACCTCCACCTACTATCGAATCAAAGCCAGGGCCACTCGCGCCAGAAGCCCGGAAAGCTCTTTCCAGCTCCGCCTCTATTGTCCACTCGCCCTCCGCATCTGCTATGGCATTGGCAGCAGCTCGGTGACCCGTCACGGTGATCTGACATGCCTTTCTGATGATCTCCAGTTCGTGCCCTGACTTTTTCAATCTCAGGTCGTCAAGAATTTCACCAGGATCCATGACTCCGCGAGGACCTGAGCCATGGCGAGCCCCGTTAGCACGCGCCGCTGCAAGTGCCGCGATCACTAAGTCGGACTCTAATCCACCCTCTCTTAGACGGGCATAAATACGGTCAGCACCCTCCAACAATGCGGGTAATCTGACTCTTAGTTCCTCGATGCAATGGGCCTCATCGGCCCCGGAAAGAACCTGTGCCCCATCCGGACCTAATCGCGGACCCGTCCACAGTTCTGCCTTTTCATCGCGCGATCGAGTAAAGATTTCGACCCTCGGGGTTAGTCCCCCCACCAGTACCGCAACACAACCCGGCTCTACAAGGCCCGTCAGATAGAAAAGTTCGCGATCGGATACATACGAGCGTTGATTGTCGCGCGATGCGTACTGAATCGGTGCAGAGGGCAAGACCATGACCCCCTCTCCCAGGCTCTCCAAAACCGAAGACCGGCGTCGGTAAAGCTCGTCGAGTGGAGTGGTGATCGCTGTAATAGGGCACATATCGGCAACCTAGCGGTACCGGCTTACCTTGTCTTGATCTATTAACATTCCTGAAATCAATCAGGCGTGCGCCGAATCAGCTATGGAGCTTCTGTGAGACCCTCGAAGTGGATTTATCGGTTAGTGTCGAGCATCTCGCTCACGGCCGTCCTAACCGTCCCAGCTCTTGCTCAGGATCCTGATCCTGATTCAGTCGTGTTACTCGATCCAATCCTAGTCCGGGTGCTCCCTAGCACCATAGGAACGCAGGCTCCTTACCCGGTCTCCGTACTCACCGGATCACAACTGACGCGCGCAACCGCTTCGACATTCATCGAGGAGGCCATTCGGGCCGTGCCCGGTATCCAGGTCCACAACCGATTCAACTTTGCAGTGGGAGAACGGATTGCAGTCCGTGGATTCGGTCCGCGCTCCCAGTTTGGAGTCCGCGGAATAAGGGTTCTTGTTGACGGGATACCGGCGACACTTCCGGACGGCCAGGCGACACTCGACCATCTCGATCTCTCTAGCCTAGGTCGAGTAGAGGCTCTTCGTGGACCAAATGCCTCACTGTATGGAAACGCCTCAGGAGGAGTGTTGCATTTCCGGACGGCCGATCCAGCCCAAGAACCGGCGACGGTATCTATGCGATGGGCTGGGGGCTCACTCGGCAGCACAATGGCAGCTGAGCAGGGTGATAGAGTTTCACACTCTATGTGGACCCTTCAGGGTGTGGCTACAGGCCGATCGGGCAGTGCCGGATATCGGGTCGGCTTCTACACAACCGATTTTGATGGGTATAGGCGTAACCCTGAAACGAATGACGGCACACCATACGGAGCGGCGAAGAGAACCGTAGTAAACGGGACACTCACTCTCCCCTTAGGCGAGGGCTTGCTACGAATCGTTGGAAACGGAATGGATCTCGACGCTGAAAACCCAGGCTCGCTTCCACAGGATGTCCTGGACGAGGGAAATCGAGCAGCATGGGGTTTCAATGTGCGAAGTGGCGCTTTCAAGGATGTGCGCCAAGGCCAGATAGGAGCTTCGTGGATGGGATCATTCGGGTCATTGGATAGTCAGTTCGCTCTATGGGGAATCCGAAGAGAACTATTTAATCCGATCCCAGGACGTGTAATCGATCTGAAACGGAACGCAGGCGGTGTCCGTTCTCTTTTCCAGGGTCAGACCTCTCTCGATAAACGAACTACGTTCGGTTGGGGCGCCGGCTTCGAGATAGAGCTTCAGCGTGACGACCGGCTCAACTTCAAGAACAAGGGTGGTGAGCCCGGAGACCGGATCCTAGATCAGCTCGAGCATGTCACTGCTAGAGGCCTCTTTATCCAAGGTCGTCTCGACACCGTCGAACGACTCTCGATTCTCGCTGGCCTTCGCTACGACAACATCAATTTTAGCGCGACCGACAACTTTCTCATCGCCGGTGACCCAGACGATACGGGCCAACGTGAGATGAGTGCCTTTAGTCCATCTCTTGGCGCCGTTCTGAGCCTCTCTGACGATTCGGAGCTATTCGGTTCAATCGGCCGCTCTTTCGAGACCCCTACAACTACTGAACTCGCTAACCGCTCGACGGGAGCGGGAGGCTTCAACCCCAACCTCAGCCCTCAACTAGGAACGACTATAGAAGGCGGCGTGAGAACAACCCTAGATAATCTCCTCGGCCTAGAGCTATCGGTTTTTAAAACGGACATCAGGGACGGTTTGGTGCCATTCGAGGTCGCTAGTGATCCTGGACGCACATACTTCCGAAACGCTGCAGAGTCACACCACTCAGGTTTTGAGGTTTCCGCAGATGCCAAGTTGAGCCAGAGCTTCAGTGCACGGCTAGCCTATACTGATGTAGACGCGGAATACGACGTCTTCGTAACGGACGACAACGACCACTCCGGAAATATGATCCCCGGCTTGGCCCCGCGCCGATTAGACGGACTCCTCATGTGGGAGCACACCAGAGGATACATCGAACTACGAGGACTCTGGCAAGACGCACTGCCGGTCAACGATGCGAACACCGCAGAATCTCCCGCTTATTTCGTTAGTGATCTTAGGTTTGGGTCCGAACAAATCCATGCCGGGCACTTCATGCTGGCCCCATTTATCTCAATTCAAAATATCGGCAACAAAGAATACAACGCGTCCGTCGTTCCAAATGCCTTCGGTCGACGCTTCTTTGAGCCAGGACCAAGCCGGACTTTTCGTTTTGGTATGGGAGTTACTTGGGCCAATCGCTGACCCACGTCACTCTCTACTTCAATCAGCGTCACACCAAGTCAAATCGGTGACCAGAGCGAGCGCATTAACAACTGGGCGTTCGCCCGTCGCGTCTGATGGTCGATTCACATAAGAATGACCTAATACCAGAGCACTCGATCCTCCTCCGTCTAGATTGAGCGCTTCGTCTATTCCTGCAGACTCAAAGAGTCGGGCTATTTCAGGAAGTGTCATTCCAACCGAGTGGGGATCCTGACGCCCATCCACAAGGACAACCCACACCTGACCAGTTCTTGTATTGTACCCAATCGCAGACCGCGGATGACGCGCAGCGGCAAACGAGGGGCGCCCCTGCACTTCGAGATCTCCAACCCGTTGGCCACCGTCAATCAAATCCGGGAAACCGCCCAAGGCCTGAGTCTCGCCATCACCCTCTCCCATCGGAACCGACCAC
Source organism: Gemmatimonadales bacterium UBA7835 (assembly GCA_002500925.1). GTDB lineage: Bacteria > Gemmatimonadota > Gemmatimonadetes > Longimicrobiales > Gaopeijiaceae > UBA2589. The sequence goes on from DLTN01000116.1 coordinate 166,818, forward strand.
CCAAGCAGAAGCTCATCCTTGGCTGCATGAGACACACCTATCCACGGTTCCACCCCTGGTTTCCACGCAAACGTTGGCCTAGTAGCCGTCTCTCGTATTTCTCCGTCCACCACTTCGACACCCAGCGGATTACCCGCCGGCGTGAAAAAATCTGCATTTATCGCTGCAAGAACATTGTGCTCGGCTCCAGCTACCATGGCAGAAACGGTCTTCCGTCCGCCGCTTCCGTCATCGGCGTGCTCAGCCTGCAGAACCCTAAAGCCGATGTCACACCGATTACCAATCGAGGCCCGAACGATGTGTATCGCCCATGGACCCTTAGGCGACCATAAATATCCGTAAAGGACACCAGGGTGCAGTGCAACTTTCCGGACTGAATCGGGCTCGAGCCACTCAAGCAATGCATCTGGCAATGTATGATCGATCCTATTCGGTCGGTCTGGTGCGGAACACGCTGCAAAAGAAAGCACTCCCGCGACCACGACTGCCCGCCAGATTCCGTGGACCCAAAGGGCTCTCGGCTCTATAATCCTGCGCTTATCCGGATATCGCTTGGTGCGTTTAACACCAAGTGATACATGCAATCCAGCTAGGTTTAGCCCGTGAGCCGAAGTACAATCGCCATCGCCATCATTTGCATAACGTTCTCGGCACCTTTGTCGGCGCAAGGACCTAGTGCTGGCGATGGAGTGCGCATGGGGATCTCCACTGGTGGGATCAGTACCATCGCGCTGACTCTCGAGTTCTACAGGGACAATCGAAGTCTCGACCTTAGCATCGGTACTCGGTCGTTCGATGACCTGAGCGTCTCGGTGACCGCTAGGCAATACTTTGGGTCTTCTCACGTCAAACCGGTCGCTGGAGCTGGTTTGTGGTTGGCCGTCGCACCTCTCGGCCCAAACCGGGAAGGAACCGGTATGGCCCTGGTACTGCGAGTTCCGATAGGACTCGACTGGTCTTTCACCAACAGTCATGCCACTGGCTTGGTTCTGAACCTGAACCGCGGACTCTGGTTGAAGAGATCTGATCCGAGAGACAATCTTCCTATGAACGGGCGACTCGTCCCCCTCCCCGAGTTGTACTATCGCTTCTCGCGGTAACAATTGTCTCACCAAGCTTCCTCAGGCTCGTCCCAGTTCTCCGACCAGAAACGTTCTTCCTCGTCCTCTATCGCCTTGAGATCAAGGACGTCCTCATTGATACTGATCTTTCCCTGTCGAATAATCCGATCAACGGCTTGGTCGTCGAGTATCTGAGTCTTCTCCTCCACCTGACGAGATCGCCTCAAACGAAGGCTGACGCGGGCTGAGATCACCATAACGCCCAATCCGAAACCGAAGCCAACCCAGAACAGCTCAAGTGAGAGTGCGTCCGTCATTAGTAAAGAGGTCAGTCAATTGGGGTCATACCGACATACTTGAGTCCGCTTCCAGTGTTAAATAGAACAACCTCGTCATCATGAGAGATCAAACCCTGTTCCATGAGAATCGGCACTGCAGCGGCGGTCGCACCTCCCTCCGGAGCAGCAAAGATCCCGGTATCCGCTCCAAGTATGTCTACCCACTCAGCCATCATATGGTCGGGGACGGCCGCCGCGCCCCCACCAGACTCACGAAGCGCCTTCAGAATCAGGAAATCTCCTACCGCTCCTGGAACCCGCAGACCGGAGGCATAGGTCTGCGCTCCCTCCCACATTTCGGCATGCTTCTCACCCTGCTCCCACGCACGGACCATAGGAGCACAGCCAGACGCCTGCACAGTGAACATCTTGGGGCGTTCGGTACCGATCCAGCCCAATTCCTCCATCTCATCAAAAGCCTTCCACATACCAATAAGACCAGTTCCACCTCCAGTTGGATAAATAATCGCATCCGGAAGACGGCCGCCTAATTGTTCGACGATCTCGTATCCCATCGTCTTTTTCCCCTCTACTCGGTAGGGCTCTTTCAGGGTCGAGAGATCCCACCAACCATGCTCTTTCACCCCCTGCTTAACCACTTTTCCACAATCACTAATCAAGCCATCCAGAAGCTGAACGTTGGCTCCCAAAGCGCTCATCTCCTCCAGAATTGGTGCCGGAGTATCCGAAGGGACAACCACGTGCACAGGTAATCCCGCAGCGGCACCGTAAGCTGCGGCCGCGCTTCCAGCGTTACCCGCCGATGGCAGCGCTAAAGCCTCAGCGCCAAGTTCTAGCGCTCGAGACACCGCTAGGCCAAGGCCACGAGCCTTGAAACTGCCCGTCGGATTTTGTCCCTCGTCCTTCACCCACACACGCCGCACACCGAGGCGATCTGCTGTACGGGTCGATTCCAGAAGCGGTGTCCATCCCTCTCCAAGTGCAACACGGGCCGCTGGATCACGAACTGGAAGCACCTCGGCATACCGCCAAAGATCAGCTCGTCGAGAAGCCACGTCCGACATTTGAAAACTATCTCGGATCACTTGGAGATCATAACGAGCGAAGAGTGGCTTTCCTGCCTCAGATAGCCCTATGAGTTGTTCGCTCTCGACCCTCGTTCCTGTCGCCGTGCATTCAAGGTGGGTTGCGCCTCGCATGTGATTCTGGTCGGTCATGTTTCCTCTGAAGAGAATGATTCCGGCCCTGACGCCTCTAGGTCAAAGACCGATGGAGCAGTGATGTTCTTTAGCATTAGAACTCCGGCCGCGAAGATCACCACACTGATGAAAACAAGCCAGAGGGGTGGCGGCGCCTCAGGATCAAGAACAATCTCTCGAAGAGATGGCGTCGAGGCGAGCAAAACGATTGAGCTATTATTTAGGAAGTGCATCAGCACACCTATCCAGATCGATCCGGTGCGCCAAACACTCCAAGCGATCACCATCCCTAGAACCGTTGTTGGAAGAAATCTGATGACAGTATCGATGGAGAGGTGGAACGCACCGAACACGAATCCGTTGAGTAATATGATCCGCCACGGATCTAGGTTTCGGGTTCCACTCAGCAAGACTCCCCGGAATAAGATTTCTTCACAGATAGCCGGAGTAAACGCCAGTAGGATCAAGAGCCATAATAGACGTGACCATGTCTCCGCACTGACGAGATTCTCCAGCCCCTCCAGAAGTTCCCAAGGAACGGGAAGCACGAACGTCTGGAGCCATCCGATCCCCCACACGAGAGGTAAGGCTCCGGCGATCACAACCACCGATGTGCCCGCCTGTCGCAACGTGGGGCGACGCAGTGATAGAGTCTGCAAGGGGTCGAACCCACCCACAAAGATGAAAGCGACCGTGGGTATGAAAAGAAGCAACCACTCAGCAGCTAGAAGACCCGGTTCGCTGAACAAACCCTGGAGTGCCGCTCCTCCCCAGAAGAAGATCACAGCGACAAATGCTATGAACCAAGCTGAGACGCCCGGTGTTGGCACCCGTCCGCCTGCGGACATCGCTGGAACGTGTTTCTCAGTCGGGCGATCGAAACGGAGCATCGGAGG
>DLTN01000128.1:0-2522 GCA_002500925.1 Gemmatimonadales bacterium UBA7835
CATTGCGATAGATGGGCGATTGGATGAGAGTGCGTGGGCGGGGGCTGCCGTCCTGACTGGGTTCTCCCAGTACGAGCCGGTAGAGGGTATAGCAGCCTCGGAAGAAACAACGGTCCGGATGCTCGTCACGGATGACGCTCTTTACTTCGCGATTCGAGCGAAAGATTCGAGTGGAGGTGTCCGTGCCACATTGACCCAGCGTGACGGCTATAGACGTTCCGATGACTACGTGCGCGTAATCCTAGACACGTTCAATGATAAGAGGCGCGCCTACGTATTCATGGTAAATCCGTTTGGCGTTCAAGGCGACGGACTCTGGGTCGAGGGTGGGGGAGGACGATTTGGCGATCCGATTGATTGGAGTCCGGATTTTCTGTGGGAGTCCAGCGGGCGGGTAGATGCTTCTGGTTACTCGGCGGAAATGAAGATCCCACTTAAGTCACTTCGTTTTCCAGAATCAGAGGTACAAGACTGGGGAATTCAGATCCAGCGAACGATTCGCAGAACGGGCTATGAATCGTCTTGGGCTCCCATAACTCAAGAACGAGCGAACAAGCTAGAACAGGCCGGATTAATAACAGGCTTACATGAGCTTGATGCGGGCCTGTTCCTGGAAATCAATCCGACCGTTGTCGGGTCGCGTACGGGTGAGCGGAACCCTTCTGGTAACGGATTGCTCCACGATGCTGGTCAGGGTGAAGTGGGGATGAATCTCACATACGGCCTGACCTCGAACCTTACGCTGGACGGCACATACAATCCCGACTTCAGTCAGATCGAGGCTGATGCAGGCCAGATCGCCGTCAACGAGCGCTTCGCCCTTTTCCTCCCGGAGCAGCGTCCATTTTTCTTGGAGGGCACCGACGTCTTCCGGATGCCCAAACAGCTTGTGTACACCCGATCCATCGTAAATCCCGTTGGTGCGGCTAAGGTCGCTGGTAAAATTGGAGGTCTCCAAGTCGCGTACCTCGGTGCTGTTGATGATGTGAATGCGGGTGCTTCGAATCCGATAGTCAATCTCATGCGAGTGCGCGGAGATGTAGGTCGTTCTTCTACGATTGGTGCGGTCTACACAGACCGCACCGAGCCGGGAGTGGACTTCAATCGAGTTTTTGGCGCGGATGCGAGGTTCATTCTAGGTGGAAGGTATACAATTCAAATGCTTGCGGCCGGGAGTGCAGATGGCGCAGCAGGTACCGAAGCCAAGTGGGGCTCGATGCTGTCGATTAGTGCGCGGCGCTCCAGCCGACACCTATCAATGAACGTGTCCTTCGAGGACTCGTCTGACGAATTTCGCGCAGGTAGCGGGTTCGTCCGTCGTGTCGGTGTTACTCAGATGGATGCTAGAGTGGGCTACACTTTCCGTGGGAAACGAGGATCCCTGGTTGAAAGTTGGGGACCTTCTTTCCAGGCGGACATTACCTGGCTGCGTGAAAATTTCTGGACAGGAGGGGCCCCGCAAGAGACGGAGTTCGGGGGCGGCTTGAGCGCCTCTTTTCGGGGGAACATTGGAGGCTTCCTGAACTTTCGTCGGCGAGGCTTCAACTTAGATCCAGTCCTATACGCAGGTTTATTCGCCGGTTCTTCCGAGAATGCAGTAGCACCCGTGAGCCGCGGCCGTGAACTTTATTCGGGACTTCACAGCGTGAGCTTGCGCTCATGGATCAGCTCGTTCGAGCGTGTTCGTATTTCGATGGGGGCTGGATGGAATCAAACCCCCATTTTCTCAAGGGGTCTGCCTCTAGATGTTGGTGAGCAGTGGAGTGGTGACCTCGGGCTCACACTGTATCCAACCGGTGCTATCCAAGCCGGGATCGGCGCGCGCCACGTGACGATTGTGAGGAGCCTCGATGGTTCCACGTACTCGCAGGCCACGATCCCTAGGCTCCAAGTTCGCTATCAGGTCTCAAGAGCAATGTATGTTCGCGGCATTGGAGAATACTCGAGCCAGCGGAGGGGTGGACTTCTCGACCCCGTGACGGGCGAACAGATCTACCAGTGCTCAGTTGAGGGTTGTTCGGCTCGTGTCGGATCAGACCGACACGATTTTCGTTTAGAAGGCCTTTTAGGGTTTGAACCGTCTCCGGGGACGGTGGTGTTCTTCGGATACACGCGTCAGTTCCGGGATACTTCTGCCTTCAGTTTCGACGAAGTCCAAGCGGTACGAGACGGACTGTTTCTAAAGCTGAGCTATCGCTTTCGCAGGTAGTTAGGGCCCAGTAGCCTCTCGAAAATCGCTAGCCAGCTGAAAGCTGTCCCCCGCTATGAGAGAACGCTCACGTCGCGAGCAACGTGAGCGTTCTCTCATGGTTTTAGGAGGGCTAATTGTCACCCCCCCCTTAAAATCAGTCCCGGTTGCAGTTCCGGTAATCGCACACTGGGGTTAGCTGTGCTCCTGACAGTCCCTGTGGCTCTGCCTCAGCTATTGCTGGCAGCGTGAGTGTTCCGATACCGTCGATTGTTGCCGAAACGACTTCGCCGGGTTGCAGGTAGCCGCGATCTGACCCGGCGTTTGTGCCGCC
>DLTN01000128.1:2899-3741 GCA_002500925.1 Gemmatimonadales bacterium UBA7835
ATCAACTCCCAGAGCGAGTGGATCATGTCACCAGCGGTTGCTTCCTGCAGCTGTTCGGTTCCTATGGAGAGGGTTTGTCGCAGAATCTCCATCGGGTTTCCGTAGAACTCTTTTGGTACGATCCAAGGGCCTTGGGGTGCAAAGGTGTCATGGCCCTTGCCGACAAACCAATCGGACGTCATCGGGTTGCCTCCTGGAGGCCTCCCACCTCGGTCTGACACGTCGATGGTAACCATGTAGCCGAAGACATGCGCTTCTGCATCGTTAGCCGAGATGTATTTGCCGGCTCTTCCGATTACGGCTCCGAGTTCGACTTCCCAATCTATACGGTCACGCCCCCACGGGATGACGATCTCGTGACCGTTACCGATTACGGCCCCACGGCTTGGTTTTAGGAATAGGTATGGTACCCCTCGATTTTCACTGCGTTGTCGCCGGGCCTCCGCTTGCTGCTCTGGTGTTCCGGCTTCGTTAACATGGCTGTAGAAGTTGACGGCCGCGTTCAGGATTTTTCCTGGGTACATAATTGGAGGGAGTGTCCCAACCTCCGAAAGATCGTAGACATAATCGGGCCGTGTTCCTGTAACCATGTCGTTGTCTACAACGTGGTTGACGATTTCGTAGAGGCGGGCCTTCATTCCATACTCGTAGCGTGAGATCAAGTCCAGCATATCTGCTGGTTCTGGAATTGCCGGGAACGCTGGGTCCCGTTCCAAGGCAGTGTTTGCTCGGTTCAGCGCCACGACGTATTGGTCGCGGAGGACGATCCCGACTGCTGGGGCTCCTTCGATCTCAAAGGTGCCGACCTTGAACGGTTCGGACACGTCCGTCTGCGCATGGAG
>DLTN01000128.1:4071-5184 GCA_002500925.1 Gemmatimonadales bacterium UBA7835
TGGCGATCAGGCAGAGCCCGAACGCGGAGGTCAGTAGAATCGAGCGGATACGCATTCCCTTCCTCATTCCATTCGTTGATGGTGATGGAACAATCAGAGTGTGGTCCGTGTGGTCGGAGGTCAATCCACAGCGGAATTTCTAATCTCTGATGGAATACGGCCATCCACGATGCGACGCCATATTGGGGGCACCACGGCGAGCCAAAAACAGCCGTAGTAACCCGTCGGCAAGGTTGGCGCATTAGGGTACGGTCTGAGTTCCCAGAAGGGTACGCTGGCCTTCAGGTGATGTGCTGGGTGGCGTGTCAGCTCAAGCAGGGTCCAGCGAGACCATCGCTCCTCAGACTGCCAAGAGTGCATTTCGGTCTGTCGCTCTCCTACTTCACGGTGCAGCCCATAGTGGCGGATATAGTTGATGTATTCGAGCAGGAAAATCGCGAATAAGGCTTGGGCCAGGAACGCTGAGGCTGCTGATATACCCATCACGGACCAGACTCCAGCGATCGCTACTATCTGAACGACTGCCCCTCGGTGCACCGGGTTTTGCAGGCCTGTTTTCCCTCTTTTGGCATGTACTCGGGCTGCGTCTTGGAATTGGCTAGGTATGGTCCTGATTACGAAGGCCCAGAGAGACTCGCCGCGGCGAGCGGATGCGGGGTCGATAGTCGTCGAAACGTGGCGATGGTGTGTGTGGTTGTGTTCTGTCGTAAAATGCAAATACAGGACTGTGAGCAAGTTTATACGACCAATCCACCAACCTAGTGATCGCGGTTTGCGATGCCCCAGTTCATGGGCGACGATGATACCGGACACACCCGAACTAACACCTGTGCTGAGGGCACCTCCCCACATGGTCCAATGACCCGCATCGAGGCCAGCTCGGTACAGAAGCGTGCTGACTGCGGCGAACTGAAGGGCTGCGTGTACATAGAGTAGTGCCTCGAATGGTCTTCCGGAGTCTCGCGGAGGACGTGGTTGAGTCGCTCGCCCGAAGACCAAATCGAGGATCGGGGCAATGACCAGCATGTAGACAATCCCTGACAGGACCCATGCTCCACCAACTACATTCCCACTTATTACTGCCAATACAGGGCCTAGGCCAAGTAGGTGAAG
>DLTN01000054.1:0-1545 GCA_002500925.1 Gemmatimonadales bacterium UBA7835
GAGACCAGGGAAACGAACGCCGCGCGTATCGACCCCGTAACGCGCGTGGTAGTAATCACAGAGCAACTCGCCCGCGACCTTTGTAATCCCGTACATCGTAGCTGGCCGCATGATCGTATCCTGCGGCGTGGGGTTTTTCGGTGTGTCAGGACCGAAGGCACCGATAGAACTCGGAGTGAACACGGCACACCTCTGCTCCCGAGCAACCTCCAAGACTGCTTCGAGGCTACCCATGTTTACTTCCCATGCCAGACTGGGATTCTTCTCCCCCGTCGCTGAGAGAAGCGCTGCTAAGTGGTACACGGTGTCTACGCGATGATCGATCACACACTGAGCAAGCGCGTTGGCATCTGTCGCATCTAGCCTCTCGAACGGGCCGGCCTCGGTGACCTCTATCCCAAGATCGCGAACATCGGTCGCAACTACACTCGCATCCCCATACAGTTCGCGTAGCCTCGGAACCAGCCAGGAGCCGATCTGTCCACCGGCTCCGGTAATCAGAATACGCTTCAAGTTTTCCCGACCTCAGTCAGCCGTCTCCACATAAAGCTCAGCCCCCTTTTCCCTAAATTCCCCTGCCATTTGCTCCATTCCCGACTCTATCGCTTCGGACTCTCCAATCCCCTGTTCACGCGCAAACTGGCGGATGTCCTCGGTGATCTTCATTGAGCAGAACTTGGGACCACACATTGAGCAAAAATGAGCGACCTTGGCGCCCTCAGCCGGTAGCGTCTCATCGTGATACTCCTCGGCCGTAACTGGGTCCAGAGCCAAATTGAATTGATCTCTCCACCGGAATTCAAAACGCGCTTTTGAGATAGCGTCATCCCATGCCTGTGCGCCCGGATGGCCCTTAGCCAAATCAGCCGCGTGCGCGGCAATCTTGTACGTGATCACTCCGCGTTTAACGTCATCTCGGTTCGGGAGACCTAAATGCTCTTTCGGTGTCACATAGCACAACATCGCTGTCCCGTACCACCCGATCTGTGCGGCCCCTATGGCCGAAGTGATGTGATCGTATGCCGGTGCGATATCTGTTGTTAGCGGTCCTAGCGTGTAGAACGGAGCCTCGTCACACCATTCAAGCTGCTTCTCCATGTTCTCCTTAATCAGGTTCATGGGGACGTGGCCCGGTCCTTCATTCATCACTTGAACACCATGCTCCCACGCGATCTTCGTCAATTCACCTTGAACCTTCAGTTCTGCGAACTGAGCCTCGTCATTAGCATCGTAAATCGAGCCCGGTCGCAGACCATCACCTAGCGAGAACGACACATCGTAGGCAGCCATGATCTCACACAACTCGGGGAAGTGTGTGTACGTGAAATTCTCCCTGTGATGAGCCATGCACCACTTAGCCAGAATCGACCCGCCACGAGATACGATGCCGGTCATCCGATTAGCGGTCATAGGAATAAATCGAAGCAGCACGCCTGCATGCACCGTGAAATAATCGACACCCTGCTCGCACTGCTCGATGATTGTGTCTCGGTATATTTCCCAGGTTAGTTCTTCGGGAACTCCATCGACCTTTTCTAGCGCCTG
>DLTN01000054.1:1918-2778 GCA_002500925.1 Gemmatimonadales bacterium UBA7835
GTCTCGTGAATGTTCTCGCCGGTCGACAGGTCCATGACGGTGTCAGCGCCCCAGAGTGTCGCCCAACGGAGCTTCTCGACCTCTTCGTCGATGGACGACGAGACAGCTGAGTTCCCGATATTGGCGTTGATCTTAACCTTGAAATTACGACCAATGATCATGGGCTCAATCTCAGGGTGATTGATATTCGCGGGTATGATCGCGCGCCCACGGGCAACCTCGTCTCGCACAAAATCCGGAGACATGCCCTCGCGAATTGCAACGAACTCCATCTCCGGTGTAATCTCACCGCGACGAGCATACGTCATCTGAGTGACAGAGCCGCTTCCTCGCAGTGTTCGCCGATTAAGACCCGAAGGCATTTCGACCAAACCGGAAGGTGTCCGAGTTCTCTCTACCTCGACTACATCGCCCCGTTGATAGATCCACGGATCACGAAGCGCATCAAGACCCTGACGCACTTCGGCACCAATCGGTCCGCTGGTATCATACACGCGGAGGGGCGTCTCCCCTCCGGTCAGTTGGATCTCTCGCATTGGGACCTGAATCCCACGCGACCCCTCAACGCTGACCTTCCTTGAATTTGGAAAAGCGCCAGGGTAGTCCGTCCCTACATCTTCTGTCTTGGGCGCGACACGTGGCCGCCCGTTCGACTTCATTGATGTACCATTGCCATTCGTCTTGCTCATCAGCGCGCTCGCAGTTCAACAGGGAGTGTGAGCCGAGACCAACCGCCAGAGCATCCTAAGCCTCGTCTTAACCGCACTCCCTACGCCGGTCTTAGCCGGATCAGGTTCCAAGGGTCACTCTCAACCGCACTCACATCCTCATGAAGAAGAGGCGTACGGTTCCCCTGGCGG
>DLTN01000054.1:3164-16582 GCA_002500925.1 Gemmatimonadales bacterium UBA7835
AATTCGACTGTCTACCATCACAATCACGCTGGTGGACCTTTAGCAGGGCACCGAGGTTAAGGATTAAAGTTGCTCTCATTACGTTTCGCATGATCTGGCGGGTACTGGTTGTCAATCGAATTTGAACGGCTAGAGGCTGCTCTCCCACAGCGCTACACGCTAATTCGTGAACTCGCTCGGGGAGGTATGTCACGCGTCTACTTGGCCCGTGAGTCCATGCCAGGCCGTGACGTTGTGATCAAGGTGCTCGACCACGAGCTCTCTGCACGGATGGGTCCCGACAAGTTCGTTCATGAGGTTGAGGTCACATCTCAGCTTCAACATCCACATGTGGTACCTATCTACTCGGCCGGGGACGCGGACGGGACGCTCTACTACGTAATGCCATACATAGATGGGGCCAGCCTTCGTGATCGTCTCGCTAAGGAGGGAAGGCTTCCGATCGCTGAGTCGTTGAGTATCACGCACCAAATAGCTAGCGCCCTTCAACACGCTCACACGAAAGGGGTAACTCACAGCGATATCAAGCCTTCCAACATTCTATTTCAGGGCGGACTCGCGGTAGTCACCGACTTCGGTATCGCAGATGCCCTAAGAGTCCCTGAAGGAGGAGGTGAATTCACCCGAAGCGGTCTTCCGATCGGCACTCCGGATTACATGAGTCCAGAGCAAGCCAGCGGTGACAACCGGGTTGATGAGAAAACTGACATCTATGCCCTAGCTTGCGTTCTCTTTGAAATGCTGGCTGGCCAGCCCCCGTTCCACAGCCGCACAGCTCAGGCCACCCTCGCTCGCCATCTTACGGACACCATGCCGTCAATCAGGTCGGTCCGATCTTCTGTACCTACCGCGCTCGAGCAAGTCATAGCCCAGGCACTCTCGAAGTCGCCAGCTGACCGGCCGAATACTGTCTCCCAATTTGCCGAGGCCCTAGTCGTCGCGAACAGCGTCGAGCCCCCACTCACGGGTGAGATCGGACAAAGGCCTCCAGCGTTCTCTTCTTGGCGCACTTGGGTCACAGCAGGTGTCCTAGCTATAGCAGCTATCGGATTTTCGATTCGGGGATGGTCAGGCGCACCACAGGACGGGCCATGGGAGTCGTCCGTGGCCGTAATTCCATTTGAGAACCGGACCGGCGACCAAGCGTTCGACCTCCTCGGACTGTCGATCGCAGAAGAAGTAATCACTCGACTGACGACGATCCCGGGAGTTTTTGTCATCGATCCGTATACAGCCGTCTCAGCCATGCGCGCCGAGATTGGCACGCCTGACCTTCTCGATTCTCTGAAAGTAGAACGGATTCTGCATGGCTACATTGAGAGCCGCGGAAATCGACTGGTCGTGAACGTCTCAGAATCAAACCCTGAAGGATTCATCTCCTTCCGGACCCAGTACGAAATGCATCCCGACAGTCTCACCAGCGGACAAGTCAGAGTTACGAACGCGGTGACCCTCTCTTTCCTGACGGACGTTGGTCTTGAAAACCTCTTCGATCCTGGAGGCTCGGTGATCGGTCCTGGTCGGGACGCGTATCTCGCAGGAAATGAAGCCCTCGGACAGAGGACGCCGGAGGGTATGCGTGAGGCCACTCTTCGCTTCCGAGAAGCAATCGAGCTAGAACCCCGGTCCGCCACCGCTCTCTCTGCTTTATCGTCGACATATGCTCTATCTCTCTATTACAAGTACGATATCGGCTTAACACCCTACGAGCTCGCGGCTCGTTCACTAGCAGCAGCCGACTCCGCGATCGCGGTGGGGCCCCAAGTCGCCAATGGGTACTCCGCACGAGGCTACATTCGAGGTCTGTTGCGGATTGACATGGAGGGAGCTGCTGAAGACTTCGAAACGGCAGAGTCTCTGGCACCAAACGCTCCAAACGGACCAAGCTGGTCAGCCCGCATTCTAGCTGGACAGGGAAGGATCGATGAGGCATTCAGAGAAGCAGAGCGGGCGCGCGACCTCGATCCTCGTCAAGCAGGGCGTCGAACGGCTCTAGCATCTCTTGGTTTTCAACTTGGTCGCTACGACGTCACTATCGAGGAGGCACGTGAAGCCTATGGCATCGAAAACCAGCTCCTGCTCGCCAAGGCATTTGAAGGTCGTGCGCTCGCGATGGTCGGCCGCACGCGAGAGTGTCTCGCGATTGACTTCGGGGTGTACGACCTAGTCCGGGCGCTATGCCTTCACGTAGGCGGGAGGGTAGCTGAAGCACGACAGGTGGTTGAAGACGCCGAAAGGCAGTTAGAAAGCGAAGGAAGTCCTAATACTGACTATACAGCCGAGCTAATAGCACAGGATCTGGCTTCATATTATGGAATGATAGGAGACGCGCGCGGTGCCACCCGATGGCTTGAATTCGCCTTCGACCTATCCCCCTCAGGAGTAGACACACGCGTCCTCGGATCCTCTCTGTTCGAGCCGGTAAGGAATGACGGTCGATTCAGTCGGGCCATAGATGCAGTGCATCTCGCGGCTCGCGAGCGAGTACGGAATATGCGGACGAGTCTCAACGGTGACCTCTGAGCACTTTCCTGCTATCCGTGGAGCATTAGGTATCGTGAAACTCGTCATGCTAGGGCTCGCGATGATCATACTGCTCAGTGCTCCCGCTTTTTCGTCCGCCCAAGAACGCTCCGAGACCGCCAACGTACTCTCTGCGCTTCAGGATGGAGGGTTGTGGGTCACAATTCCGATATTGGCCGGCGAAGGCACTATCAGCACAGTTCGAGTCCCCGCCATGGCGCTCGGTATCACCGGATGCGTGAACGTCTGGCACGGCCACTCCGGGAGCTGGCAGATTGAAGCTCACGAAAACGTGCTTGGTTCGGTGTTAAGAATCGAAGCACAGCCTGGGTTAGGGGTCCCCTTTGAGCACGACTTTGGGATGCAAGCTCAGGTAGACGTCAAATTCAGCTGGAGCGAAGCACGCGACACGACTCTGATGCTCTGGGTCGGCGTGGCGCTAGCGGGTTCCAAAAACGAATCTTTGTGCCAGCCGAAATACGGGGACCACGGAGTCTTTGGCTTCAATCAATCTGGACTGCGGTCACCTTCGACCATGGAATATTCTCTACCAGATAGAGTCGATCGCCCTGCGCTCCTAGGATAAGAGGGAGAGACCTGGTACGGGCTATCTCCGCACCGTTGTCTAGACGGAGCAACCTCGACTCGAAAATCTCGGTCTCCCCTTCTTCGGGGATCTCATGCATCCGAATTTCGTGCTGTATCAAAAGCATCGAGTCACCCCAAGGAACCACCGAGCGCAAGAGATGCGACCCGCTGACGTGGTCGAATCGACGACCTAAACCGATCCCGTCATCACTATACACGACGATCGGGTTGAAGTCTTCGAAGGCCTTACTCCAAACTTCCACACCTCTCTCGTCATGTAGGCGAACCATTGACTGAACGAAGCTGACATCGATCACTCCACTTCGTGTACAAAAAAGCTCAGACGGCGTCAGTTCTTCAACAGCGATCTCTTGTAATTCTGGACCAAGTTCATCTGCTCCAGCCACGTGCGGAGCCTCCCCGAAAGACCGCACTGGGCCATCCGCTCCTAATTCATGGATGATCTTCCCATTGAGCAGGTAGCTCATGTAGGTGCGATCACCAACTGAGCAAAAGCCCGTCTCACCGAATGCAAACGCTCTCCACCGATTCTTGAAAGCTAGGGTCTCAGTCCCAGCCTCGAATATCGAGACCCACGAACTCCCTGGGTCCCAGAGCATCAATCGACCTGAGTCGCTCCAAGCGATACCTGAGGGTCTGTCGATTTGCCCTTCTTCGAGACCGATTTCAGTCAGAGACGATATATAGCCACCATCCGAGTCGAATAGGTGCACCCTAGGACCGCCAAGATCCAAAACCGCTAGGCGTCTATCTGAATCTACCTCGACGTCCCAAATACCCTCAAAGACTTCATGGGCGGCACCAGTCTCTTTGCCCAGCTCGAAAATGGTATCAAACACCAGCCCCTCGAATGACGAGGGCATATCGGGAGGCGGACCCGAGCACGCTCCGAGAAAAACGAGAAACACAGGACCGAGGCTTCCAGACATAGACCATGCTTTCATCGACCGCGAGGCATCCCCGGAATAGTCAATCCCGGACCACCACCACTACTGAAGTGGGCTGCATGGCCATCTACGTTCAACTCGCTCTGGGTCATCACGGAAAGTGGATATCCCCCCTGGAAGAATATTCCGTGACGAAGTGCCATGATCTCCCACTCGTCCTGGTCCGTCACCGCAAGCTCCGGATCCATAAAGAAGTCAGTGATAGCCTCTATTGCGCCTGGGACATCCGGAACATCGGGAGAAGCCAGAACGTCCGCCAAGACCTCTAAATACATACTGAGGTTGTCCCATATCATGGCAGCCTGTGGGCTCAGCCAAATCAGGCCAGGTGCGATCGCAGGTGCCAGGGGAATCTCACTCGGAAAGAACTCGGGCGGCTCACCATACGTCAGCTTCGAGAAATAGCGATTTGTCACAGTATCGATACCCTCCTTTCGCTCCACGCCAGGATCGATATCAGTGAACGGTTCAGTCGCCGCGAGACGGAACCAGTGGCCCGCCCAAATAAATCCATCTAAGTCGGCGTATCCAGTGCGGAAATCGAGGGCAAACGCATGGTCGTAAAGGATATCCATGTTCTTGGGGGCGCTCGTTAGAGCAGCGCCGGGTCGGCTATGATACAGGGCGACTGCATCTTCTAGGTGAGCACTCCTGTGCATCACGCTATGATCAGCCAAAATCGAGATGACTTCCCTCTGGAATGCTCGTCCCCACCTGACAACTTCGGCAGCCCTAGAGCCGAGC
This sequence comes from Gemmatimonadales bacterium UBA7835, assembly GCA_002500925.1. GTDB lineage: Bacteria > Gemmatimonadota > Gemmatimonadetes > Longimicrobiales > Gaopeijiaceae > UBA2589. The sequence continues at coordinate 7,988 of DLTN01000054.1, forward strand.
GCGTCCAGGCCTGCTTCTGCAATCTCCCCATCCTCCGGTTCACCTTCACCCTGCACCACCGAAGTCATACGATCAATCATGTCAAACTCAAAGCCAAACGTTGGAAGGTCCGTCCCGCTAGAACGAACGATTCCTCCTTCAATCGCCAGCTCGTAGAGCAACACCCCATGCGCCTGGTCTAGTCGTCTGAGTGTCTCTAAAACTTCAGGATAATGCTCCCGCAGAGCCGATGCGGACCCCAACTCTCCCACATGCTGAGCTTCTAGCTTGAACCCGAACAAAAACGCCGGCATAACAAGCAGCAAAATCAAGCGCAGGATCTGAACACTCATACGTGTGTGCGTTGACGGCAGGGGTTGTTGCTCGAAGAATGCCATCCCATGATGGCCTAGGTGATTAAAGGCAGCAACCAGGCCCTCGGAGGCAAACGATACGATGAGTCGAGCACGATGGAATATTAAGGGGATCTCTTCTTCCTCCGTGCTCTGGATTAGTGTCGTCATCATGGTCACACCCGGCCTGTCCGCAACCGCTCCGGACACCTTTCGGAATCCCAGTACTGACCGCGAAGTGAGCAGTGCGGCGCGAACCCCTCACATAACGCTGGAAGCATCCCTACCTGAGGACGACCAGACCGTCGACGAGGAAGTGACTGAGGTTCGGCTTTTTTTTTCCGATGCTCCGCTAATGCGTGGGGCATCAATTCGCATCGTAAACTCATCCCGCAGGCTCGTACGTAGTGGCCCTCCACAGGCCGACCCCACAGATGCAAAGCAACTTTCGGTCAGTATAGATCCAGCGCTTCCCGCAGGGAGATATGTGGTACAGTGGCGCTGTATCGCTGATGACGGACACGTCATGCGCGGAGACTTCACGTTCGAGGTATCTGGAAGTTGATTTGGTTCTTAACAACGATCCAGCAGGGAATCCTATTCGCTGCGACCATCTTTTTTATCGGGTGCGTCACTTGGCGAACCCTCATCGCACCGGACGTAGCAGGTACGTTAGAAGACGGCCGCTTCCGACTCGGGCGTACCCAAGCTCTCGTTGTGCGATGGGCGCGCCGCTCGTGCGCCGCTCTGATCCTAGCATGGAACATGCGACTGCTCGTTCAGGTCATCGCCTTTCGAGACCCGTTCGCACCGATATGGGACGACATATCACTTCTTCTCTTTCAGACTGTGTGGGGAAAGATATGGATGCTCCAAGGAGTCGTGATCGCACTCATCGCCAGCACTCTCACATGGGGGCTACCCACAGGTAACGAGAGCGGAGAGCCTCCACCCATGCAGGTGACTCCCGCCTGGGTGCTACTCTCGGGGCTGACTATTGCACTGACATCGACACTCGCCATGTCAGGACATGCGATGGGCGCTGACTCCTGGCGCTGGATCGCTGTCTCTGCAGATGTACTTCACACGCTTTCCGCGGGTATATGGATGGGATCACTAGCGGTGATCATCGGCGCCTCGCACCAAGGTCCAAAACGGACCGCATCCGACACGCAAGCTTTCGGCGCTCAGATACAGCGCTTCTCCACCCTAGCTCTTCGAGCAGGGCTCGCTGTGGTGTTAATGGGAGTAGTACTGACTTGGACCCACCTTTCCTCACCATCAGATCTTTGGATGACGGGATACGGTCGTGTCTTGAGCAGTAAAGTCATCGTTGTGACTCTCATATTCGGACTCGGATTCTGGAACTGGCGCAAGGGTGTGCCGATAAGCGAGAGCGAGAGCGGCATGCGTATGATTCAACGACGTGGCTCTTGGGAACTCATTCTAGCAGCTGGAGTCATATTCCTGACCGCAATTCTAGTCCATTCTGTCAAACCTTGATGCGCTCTTGATCCCATGTATAGAAACAATCTTAAGAATATTTCTTTGAGACTCATGGTGATGACTTCTGCTTTTCTGCTCGGAGCATGCAGCAATGAAGAAGTCGCCAAGATCAGTAAGATCAGAGCAGGTGAAATGTTTTATGAAGCGACTTGTTTTTCATGCCATGGTGAAGGTGGGCTCGGAGACGGACCGATGGCCGAAATGCTTCCGGTGCGCCCTCCTCCCTTAACGGAACACTTAGCACATCATCCGATTGATCAATTGGTCCAGATAATTCGAGATGGTGTGCCCCCCGCGATGCCACCGACTCCATTGACCGATGACGAAATCCGACTGGTGATCGATTACACCTGGACTCTCGTCCCTGACTCCTTGGTTGAGGAGCTGAGAGAGATGCAAAGGGAGGTGGAACTTGGCGTCTCAACGGACACGCAGAAGGACACCATAAATGGGCAAGAAGACTCGTCATCTAGCAGTATGTCCGGGATGACACACAGCGAACAAATGGAGCCATCGGATACGAACAAGAACTAGTTCCTAGTTTGCCTTGTGCTTCCTCGAGACCTCATCGAGCAATTGCAACTCGTCCGGCGTCAGTGCAGACATCCCTTCGGCTGAAATCTTGTCCAAAACCTTATCGACCTTGTCTAACAGCACGTTGTCTGCTTTAGCATTCCTTCTGCCTGCGGCTTTGAACGCATCCTCTCCGGACTTCTTCCGAGGCACCATAGCGAGCCTTGGCGTCCTCGGCTCGGTTCTTGGCGCTCTCTTCATGAACGACCATACCCGCCAATCAGCCTTAAGGTAAATCCACCCGGCGATCAGCCCTCCAAGGTGGGCGAGATGGGCTACACCGCTATTTCCCGCACTTCCTGCGGCACTTAAAAATGCGACTGCCGCCATGAAGGCGACTAGAAAACGCGCTTCGACGGGGAAGATCCCGAAGACGTAAATCGGAGCGCGGGGCCAGTTCATAGCGAATGCCAGCATAACCCCGTACACAGCCGCCGAAGCACCCACGATTGAAGAAGGCAGAAACAAAAAGCTCAGTAATGCCCCCCCCAGGCCGCAGATCAAATAGAACTTCAGAAATTCTCGTTCTCCCCACTTCTCTTCTATTGGACGACCAAAGAAGAAGAGCATGAGCATGTTGAAGAACAGGTGATACAGCCCACCATGCACAAACATGTAGGTGAGCGGGGCCCACGGGCGGAAGATGATCCGAGCAGGTTGAAACGCCAGCCAGTCGATCACGAGTCTCTGCGGCACCAGAAGCGTGATCGCAAACACAGCGGAGTTCGCGATGAGAAGACGCTTCACCATAGGCGTTGGACGGAATACCATGCCAAAAGAACCGTATCCGAAATCGTTCCGGTAACTCATGCGTGCAACGTCCTTAGCGCCATAGCCATCACGCAGAGTCAACTCCTGAACGAGCCCGCGCGAGCTCGGCAATCCGGTCACAAAGTTCTGGAAACCCGATCGCCGCCGCGGCTGCCCCTTTGGGAAACAGACTGGTAGCGGTCATCCCGGGTAGGGTATTCGCCTCGAGGCACCAAGGCCGACCATCTTCGTCCACGATGAAGTCAACACGAGAATAGTCTCTGAGGTGAAGTGCGCCGTGCACCTGGAGTGCTAGTGCCCTGAGTCGCTCAGATAGCTCCGACGGTATATCCGCTGGGAAAATTTCCTGCGCCAAGCCCTCCTGATACTTGCACTCGTAGTCGAAAATCTCGTGCTGCGGGACAATCTCTCCCACCGGGAAAGTCTCACCACCCAGAACTCCGACTGTAAACTCTCGACCAGCGTGGTAGCGCTCATACAACACCGTGTCTTCCCAGGTAGAGCTTTCACCCATAGTCACCTCAAGCTCTGCCTGGTCGTGCGCTAAAACCAGTCTTAGAGATGACCCGCCTCTAGCGGCCTTAACTATCACCGGCAATCCAAGCGCAGACTCGACCTCATTCGCTGATAGGGGCCCGACGAGCCAATCCGGCGTTGGAATCGCGGCGTCCCTCAAGACCGTCTTGGTGGCCTCCTTATCCATCGCAAGCGAGCACCCGAAACAGTTACTCCCAGTGTACGTAACCCCGGCACCATCTAGGATATCCTGAATGGTACCATCTTCCCCACTGCCTCCGTGAAGCGCCATAAAAAACACATCGACCTGGGCCAACTCCGGAGCTTCGAGAATGTTAACAAACCTTTCGTTCTCCGATGCCAAAAGCGCAATCGGCTCTGGGGGAAGCTGCCCCACACCAGCTGACACTAGGTTAGCCTCCTCCTCCAGTGTCATGATTCCCCTCACCGTATCAACGGAAACCACGTGGTGGCCAGCCGCTCTAAGGGCTCCTGACACCTGAGTCCCGGACGCTAGGGACACGTCCCTCTCGTCGGAGGTCCCCCCCATGAGAACGCCTATCCTCATAGGGAGGAGTCCCGACTTATCATGACTATACGGCCTCGCCCCGATCTAGCTGGCTTCTGATAGCGGTCGGCGAGAACTAAGGATGGCAAGCTCAACTAGCTATCACACTTCCGAATCGAATCCGATTCAGAAGCGTGCCCTGGCTCTTCCAGGAAGCCGTTTTCGAGCATCCAGTCATCATCATAAACCTTACTCAGGTAGCGCTCACCCCAATCACAAGCGAGCGTGACTACAAAAGCATCAGGGTCGTTGACTCGTCTCGCTACCTCGACCGCTGCGTGCACCAAAAGACCTGCAGATCCTCCAACGAAAAGTCCTTCCTCGCGGGCTATCCGCCGGGCCATGCGAAACGCGACACCATCGTCGAAGCTCATGTATTCGTCTACAACATCAAGGTCGAGGGTCCCGGGGATTTTATCGTTTCCAATACCTTCCACCTTATAGGGGTGCCCCTCGACCTTTTCTCCGGTATTGAAGAAAGTGGAAAGGATCGAACCCTCGGGGTCAACTCCAACTATTTGCACTGACGGGTTCTTCTCTTTCAGGTAGCGCCCTACCCCGGTCACGGTACCTCCTGTACCAGCGGAAGCCACAAAATGCGTTACACGTCCCTCGCTCTGTTCCCAAATCTCACGCCCGGTGGTCTCGTAATGTGCCTTCGGATTGGCTTGGTTATAGAACTGGTTCACCATGACCGCATCAGGTATCGCTTCGGCGATACTGCGTGCCCTGACCAAATAGTGGTCGGGGTCGTCCGGAGCTACTGCGGTTGGCGTGATCACGACTTCGGCACCAAACGCCTTTAATAGCTTGATTTTTTCGCCGCTCATCTTGTCCGGCATCGTACAGATACACCTGTACCCCTTCAGGGATGCGGCCATCGCGAGCGCGAGACCCGTGTTACCCCCAGTGGCCTCGACCACGGTCCCACCCGGTTTCAGAGTCCCATCAGCTTCAGCTGCCTCAATCATCGCCATCCCAATCCTATCCTTGATCGAACCACCGGGCCCGAAAAATTCACATTTTGCATAGACAGGAGTGGGAGTAGCACCGATGACAGAGTTCAGACGGACCATAGGAGTCCAACCGATGAGCTCTAGAACACTGTCGTAAGGACGTGGATGGCGATCAGCCATTTAGATTTCCTATCAGGAGTTCGGTCCGGTGTCTAAACTGTCTGGCCTTGAGCTCTTGGAGAACCGAACAGGTACGTGAGCCCATACCTCGACCTGCTTGCCACCCTGACGAGCAGACGAAAACTGCAAGTGGCGAGCCCCTTCCACCGCAGCAGAGTCAAAAGCCCGGTGTCCGGACGACTCAAGCACTCTGACACTGTCAACTGTACCCGTCGCGCTCACCCGGACGATGAGGACCGTTTCACCCTCTACGTCCTGATCCCACATTTGGAGCGGGTACTCTATCGGCACCTCACCAGAGAGAAAGCGTGGCCTTTCAATCTCATCACCACCACATGCAGGGGCGAATAGGCATACCGCCAAGCTGAGAAACTTACGAACAACCCTCAACCTTTATCTCCGGGGCGTTCGATTCCGCTCACCTCGTAGAGGATATCAAGCGCTTCACGTGGTGAGAGTGTGTCGGGATCGATTGCCCTTAGTCGAGCCACCATCGGATGCTCCGCAGAAAACATGGAAAGTTGATCCAGAGGGGGTTCAGACCCTGGTCGCAGTACCCCATGGCGACCTAAACCCTCCCCACCTCCGGTATGTGTTCCCTCGAGTTCGAAAAGAAGTTCCCGAGCTCTAGCCACAATGCCATCCGGGAGGCCGGCAAGCCTTGCTACTTGGATGCCGTACGAGCGATCCGCACCTCCTGATACGAGACGGCGAAGAAATACAATCTCGTCACCCACCTCGCGCACCGAAACGTTCATATTCTTGACCCCGGCAAGAAGATCACCAAGCTGGGTGAGCTCATGATAGTGAGTAGCAAAAACAGTCTTTGCGCCTATATGCTCATGCACATGCTCCGTTACAGCCCAGGCTATTGATACACCGTCATAGGTTGAAGTCCCTCGTCCTATCTCATCAAGCAGCACGAGACTTCGGTCAGTCGCCCCGTGGACAATCGCAGCAGTCTCGCTCATTTCAACCATGAACGTAGACTGACCTCGAGCCAAGTTGTCCGAAGCCCCGACGCGGGTGAAGATCCGGTCGGAAACCGCAAGGCGTGCAGCGCTTGCAGGAACAAAAGATCCCATCTGCGCTAGCAATTGGATGAGTCCGATCTGTCGCAAAACGGTGCTCTTCCCCGCCATGTTTGGCCCAGTCAGTACAATGATGTATCCATCATCACCAAGCACGAGATCGTTAGGAATGAACTCCTCGCGGGGCATCATAGTTTCGACGACAGGGTGACGCCCCGAACGGATCTCTAGGTCGAAACCCGTGTGGACCTCAGGGCAAACGTATTCCCGCCGTACCGCCACTTCAGCGAGCGTGCTCAACACATCAAGCGATGCCGCTCGAGCGCCGGAATCCTGGAGTCGAGCTAGAGCTTCCGCGACTTGCTCTCGAACCCCGGCGAAGAGCTCAACCTCCAGGCTTCCTATACGGTCCTCAGCCTCAAAAACTTTTTCCTCCCACTGCTTGAGCTCTGGGGTGAAATAACGTTCTCCGTTCGTAAGTGTCTGCTTCCTTACATAGTCTTCCGGAACTTTGTCTAGGTTCGCCTTAGTAACCTCGAGGTAGTAACCAAACACCTTGTTAAATCCAACCTTGAGCGAGCCGATCCCGGTACGTTCACGCTCGCGAACCTGTAGGCCGGCAATGAAGTCGCGAGCACCATCACGAATCTCCCGAATATCGTCTAGTTCAGCGGACCAGCCTTGCCGAATAACTCCGCCCTCGTGGAGAGTTGATGGAGGATCATCTGCGATTGCGTCGCTCAGTAAGTCACCAATGTCCTCTAACAAATCGATCTCGACACCTAATGACCTCAAGAGATCGGATGAAGCTCCGGAGCAAGCCTCCTGAATCAGAGGAAGCCTCTGGAGAGAAATCCGGAGGCTCATGAGGTCACGCGGCGCGACGCGCAGGGTGCCGAATTTCCCCGCAATCCTCTCTAGGTCACTAACCCCGCCCAGCGCGTCACGAAGACTCTGACGCAGTTCGGATGCATCGACCAATTCTGAAACAGCGTTCTGCCTAGCCCAGATCTCTTCGGTAACCACCAGTGGTTCGAGCACCCACCTCCTAAGTTGGCGGCCACCCATAGCTGTCACAGTATCATCTAGTACATCTAAGAGTGTGCCGCCCTCTTCTCCCCCCCGCATCGGCTCGATCAACTCAAGATTGCGACGCGTCATCTCGTCTAGAAGCATCACGCGCCCAGGTCGAAGAACGCGAACGGGCTTTAAATGGGTTACTCCCGATGGCCGAATCTCACCTAAGTATTGGATCAACGATCCAGTGGCCCGAACAAGCTCGGCATCACCAGACTGAAATCCTAAACCGTCTAGGGCTTGCAGCCCGTAGACCCGAAGTAGCTCGGAGGTGCAAACATCCTCCTCAAACATCCAGTCGTCCCGAAGAGTCCGCGGGACATCGCCCGAAACCGACCGCCAAAGGTCCTCGTCCTCGGCCAATGCTCGTGGGATGAGAACCTCAGAGGGCTCAAGACACCCGACCTCGGCCCGAAGCTCGTCTTTTGGAACGGCCTTAACGGCAACTTCTCCAGTTGAAACATCCAGTCGGGCCAACGCGTACCCGGCCTCATCAGCCCCGACTATGGAGACTAGAAAGTTGTTCCTACGGTCACTGAGCAGGCTGTCTGCCACTACGGTGCCCGGCGTGACCGTTTCGGTCACCTCTCGCTTCACTATACCCTTGGCCTGCGCTGGATCTTCGACTTGGTCACAGATGGCCACCCGACGTCCCATCTTAACGAGTCGGGCCAGATAGTCGTCCAAAGCCTTAGCGGGAATACCAGCCAGCGGCACGCGCGCTGCTGCTCCATTGTTCCGCGAGGTCAGCGTAAGACCCAGCAACCTCGCGCCCTCCTCAGCATCGCTGTGGAAAAGCTCGTAAAAGTCGCCTACGCGAAAGAATAGCAGCGAATCTCGGTGCCGGGATTTCGCTTCCCGCCACTGCTGCATAAGAGGTGTATCGCCCGAAGCCATCAGTGAAGTTATTGCTGTAAGAAAGGCGCTCAAGACAGGGTGCCGAAACTGTTGCCTGTTCTATTTAAGAAGCGCAACCTCGAACACACACTGATACGCGTTCGACCCGGCGTCAAAACCCATGCCGCTAAACATCTCTCGCTGTGGTCGCGTCCAGAGTCTCAATTTCAATTACTGTTACGACAGTT
>DLTN01000097.1:0-1861 GCA_002500925.1 Gemmatimonadales bacterium UBA7835
GGTGCCACGATGGCCGCCGACATGCTTGAGCACTTGACCAACAAAGACTGAGCGGAGTTCTGCATGCCTTCTGATCGATTGACCGAGGCCTTGAGCCGACACGTGACCGAACTCGAATCTGCGGGGACTGCAAAAGGCGCAGAGGCAGTAGTAGTCGGTGTTTTGCAGGCTGAAGGGGAAAGGGGCCCCCGATTCCTGCTAGAGGGCGAAGGGGACAAGGAATTCTTAAGGATGAATTCCAATTCTTATATGGGACTCGGGCTTCATCCTGCTGTGATGGCAGCCGAGGAAAAGGCAACTGCGAAGTTTGGTGCCGGCCCCGGGGCCGTAAGATTTATTTCTGGGAGCTACGCGGCACACATAGAACTCGAGCACGCGCTCGCGGAATTTCATGGGCGTGAGGCCGGTATGATCTTCTCGTCAGCCTATGCCTCAATCGTGTCCACGATTACACCGCTCGTGACTTCTGAGACCGTCCTCATATCTGACGAACTCAACCACAACTGCATCATCAACGCGATGAAGCTTTCGCGTCCTGCAGGTAAGGCGATCTATGCCCACAACGACATGGCTGAGCTTGATGCGGCTCTCGAGCAATGGAAAGGCAAGGCGAAGAGGGCGCTGGTAGTGACGGACGGGATCTTTTCAATGCGCGGAGATCATGCTCCGCTCGATGAGGTCATGGCGTTGTGTCAGAAGCACGATGGAGCTTTTGAAGAGAACGTTGTGTGCCTGGCAGATGATTCCCATGGCGTCGGTGGGTTCGGACAAACTGGACGGGGCACCGAGGAGTACACGAACTGCCCACCGGTAGACATCCTGGTCGGCACCTTAGGTAAGGCTTTTGGAGTCAATGGCGGCTATGTCGTCGCAAATGAGGCGACTGTGCGCTTCCTTCGTGAGTCCTCTCAGATGTATATCTATTCGAATCCGATCACCGTTGGTGAGGCTTCAGCCGCTCTAGCCGCACTTCGGATCGTCGATAGTCCTGAAGGTGAGGCGTTGCTTGAAAATCTAAGGGCGCTCACAAAGCGATTTGAGGACGGCTTGGGACGAATTGGGATAGAGACGATTCCGGGCGAGCATCCGGTCGTCCCGCTCATGATTCGTGATACGGCCAAAACGCATCATCTCGTTAACCATCTTTATGCGCACGGAGTCCTAGTTACTGGATTGGCGTACCCAGTTGTGCCCCGAGGCGACGAAGAGATCCGAACGCAGATCAACGCAGATCATACGGAGGCCGATATTGATCGCGTCCTCAATATTCTTGCAGAATCGGGCATAGGTAGGGCACACTAAGCAGGTTCTTATCAGTAGGGGAGGTTTTTGTTTTGCGGCACAGATCGTACTTATCAAAAGCGACTTGGATTGCAGCAGTCACTCTAGGATTGACTGCATGCGCACAGGAGTTGCCCACGGTTGATTCTTCGCCAACTACTCCTACCCCTAATCCTGCTCCCACTCCTGCCGGATGGGCTATTCAAAACGTAGGACGGACTGCGGTGGTCGATGGCTATGTGACGGGAGCAAACGTCTTTGTTGATTTCAACTTCAACCTGCAGCAGGACGAGGGAGAGCCGAGCGCAATTTTTAATGCGGACTCTTCAGTCTATGAGTTTCCCATACCTCATCCTGACTCGACTGGGACAGTCCCGGATTCGGTCAGCTATGTCGACTTTTCGGCGGTGGAGGAATTCACACTGGGATGCCTGTGGAATCGGCCGCGCATTGCTGAGGTGCCTGCTGGAGCGATCGATAGTTCTAGGGGTGTAGTCGAAGAACCATACACAATGATCTATGTCCCATGGGCAGAAAATAACCCAAGTGACAAGGCTAACATCACACCCTTTTCCACCCT
>DLTN01000097.1:2233-5973 GCA_002500925.1 Gemmatimonadales bacterium UBA7835
GGATGTGGTCAAGTCGCGGAAGGTGTCGCCCAAGGTGTCTCAGGTCGGATCACCGAACTCGCGTCAGACCTAGCGCAGTATGGGTATGATCCGGCTGCGCTTTACGAAGATTTCATTGCAACGGAAGATGAGGAGGCGCGCGCGACTGCCGAGAGAGTCGTGGATATCCTTACCACGGTTAGAAGCATACAGCTGATGGCTGAAGACGAGGTGGGTGAGCGGGTTCGTCAGTATTTGTCTCGTCGAATGATCCCAGTGGTGCTCTCAGGGGATTTTGAGACGCTCGAGTTCAACGTGAGTTATCAAACGATATCTCGACCCGAAGACGAGTCGTTCAATGTGAAAGACTGGTGGGCGTACGAGGCCATCATCCTAGATGACGGACAGTTAGTTGCCCGAGACGATGGGCGCTCTCTTGGACTTTCCATGGACAACTTGAAAGAGCACGCGGAACAGTATACGGAGGTCACAACCTTCATAGCGCGGGATTTCCCTGTGACGGATGTGAATACGGAATTGGAAGAACGACACTCGTGGCGTTGGAGGGACGGCGCACGAGGGATCGGTGAGCTTTGGACTCGGGTGATGATTGGGGGCGCCCTTCCGGGGGACTCCACTGTTGCACCCGATGTAAGTGTGGGAAGAGAGTTGAGTATCACAGCCGGCGCAGCCGACGGAATCCATAGTGGCGAAGATCAGAGGAGGATCAGCTACCACTCTTGGTCGTTCGCAGATTTCCAAGGAGAGTATGGGGTTAGCGAAGGAACGAGGACTGAAATCGTCATAAATAATCCTGCTAATGAATGGATGGACTACGACATCCTCACGGTCTACGCGGATCGTGACTTAAGCACGATCCATGAAATTTATGATGATCTGCTAGCGTCGCCCGTCGGCATTTCTGCGGTCGCGGAAATCAAATCGCAACTCGTGCCGTCGGACTGGTTCAATATTGAGAAGTATACTCTCAACAGTCTTTTGAGTTACTCCGTGCGTTATGCCGATGATGGCAACGGATTTGAGGAGACTTGTTATCGATATGCACGTACGGAACTAGGCCGCACCGGTGAAGAACTCGAGCGGGTCGACGGTGCTACAGCTTTGGCTCGTTGCACAGAACTGTTCTCAGGATGATTTCAGTCTAAGAGACCAAATCGAACGCTGGTTCAAATCACAATAAAAGAAGGCCCCGTCTCTGATGAGGCGGGGCCTTCTTTTTCTCGTTGGGTCCGGGGGGGCTACTAACCTGCAGGACCTCTGTAATTCTGGTGGCAACTGCCACATGTGCCTCTGACAGCCTGCATCGCAGCCCCAACCGCTTCGGCATCACCGGATTCGGCTGCAGACACAAGGCTTGCGGTCGCGTTTTGAATGTCAGTTACACGATCCATGAAGCCATCGCGGTCGGACCAGATCTCAGGGAGTGCCCGGCCTCCTTCGGATCCGGCCGGGAATGCATTAGCTAGGGCCTGGGCCATACCGTGGAAAGCTTCAGCGTGGTATACCGCATGTCCCATCGGAGCCGTCTCACTCATGGCCGCACCTACGCCACCCATGTGCATGCGGAACGCCTGCATCAGCGACTGGCGGTATTCCACGACTTCCTCTTGGGCGTCTGCGCCGGTTGGCGCAGCTAGGCCCGCACCGACAGCTATGGCGATACCTGCGAATAGGGTCTTGGACGGCTTCACGGCTCTTCTCCGGGGCTGGGACCGCGAGGGGCCCCGTCTATGGCATGGGTAAAACTACGGATGCCACGTTAATCGGTGACCTCGGGTAGCGCGAGTGCGATCAGTCTTCCCGTCGTGTTCCTGTCTCCTACAGCCACGACGATGAACTGTCGACCACCTTCCATATACGTCATTGGTGCTCCAGATGTACCAGCTGGAAGCTCGATTTCCCAGATGACCTCTCCGGTCTGTTTGTCCCATGCGCGGAAAGCCTTTCCACCCGCAATTGGGAGGATCGACAACGCGTCTTCCGTTCCCTCACCAATGAAGAATAGGGTCCGCGTAAGGAGAGGAGCGGGACGCCCACGTTGACCAAGCCAGGGCAGGTCCATGTCTGCGATCGCTGGATGGTCTCGTGGTCCGGGTCCGTTTGGTCTCATCCATACGTGTTCACCCGTATTCATGTCGATGGCTGTAATTCGCCCATACGGAGGCTTTAGCAGTGGGAGCCCACCGGGCATAGGTACTTCCCGAGGCATCCCTCGTATATATAGGTGGTCGGAACTGTCGGGCAGTGGCGGTGGCACGAGGGCTGTGACATTGGGGGAGGTGACCGACGGTATGTACATAAGCCCGGTTTCGGGATCGACAGCAGCTCCGCCCCAGTTAGCTCCCCCGACCCATCCAGGCATGAGGATCGTACCTCGCTTCCCGTTTACGCCTCTGACGGTTGGGGGAGTGTACATCTCACCATAAACGAAGCCCTCGAGGATCTCTTCGGCTTCAGCACGAAGTTCAGGGGTGAAGTCGATGAGGTCGTTTGTGGTGATGCCCTGTAGATCAAAGGGCGCAGGGTGTGTCGGGAAAGGCTGGGTCGCTGCAGCGATCTCGCCAGGAACAGGAGATGGTGGAACGGCACGATCTTCAATCGGCCATATCGGCTCACCAGTTTCGCGGTCGAGTACGAATACAAATGCCTGCTTGGTTACTTGGGCGACCACTTTTCTTGACTCCCCGTCTATGACGACGTCCATCACGTTGGGAGCTGCAGGTGGGTCATAATCCCACAGGCCATGTCTGACCATTTGATAGTGCCAGACACGCTCTCCAGTATCGACATCTACGGCCACGACGGATTCTCCGTAGAGATTGTCTCCGGGGCGGGCGCCTCCGTACCAGTCATTGGTGGTGGTTTTTAGCGGCAGGTAGACATGCCCTAGCTCTTCATCTGCGCTCATCAAAGTCCAGACATTCCCGTTCCCACTGTATACCCATGATGAATCGGCCCAGGTCTCGATTGCGGGGTCGCCCGGTTCTGGGATGGGATTGAATCGCCAGCGGAGTTGGCCAGTGCGGATGTCGTATGCGCGCACGTAACCCGGAGGTGCGGTGGTCCAATTTCGGTTTGGTACCATCGCGGTTGTTCCGACCACGACCACGTCGCGTACCACTAACGGTGCGGACGTCCATGAGTAGGTCAGGACACGAGGATCCGGGTCGTCGGCCAGGTTTACAGATCCGTTCCCGCCGAAGCTTGGATCAGGTTGCCCCGTAATGGCGTCGATCGAGACCAGATATTCCCCCGACCCGAGAAGGATCCTTTCATTGTCTCCATCATTCCAGTAGGCGACGCCGCGGTTTGATCGTCCCCCTGGAACGTTGCGGAGTCCTGACTCGTACGGATCATATCGCCAGATCTCTTCTCCCGTATTTGGATCAAGAGCTACCGCCTGACCCAGACTCGTTGATGTATATAGCCTATTTCCGATCTTGATCGGCGTTGCCTGGAAGTTCGGGTTCACAGAAGCGCCCTCGTGCTCTCCCATGAGGCGGTAATCGGCAGACTCCCACGTCCAAGCCACCTCGAGCTGACCAACATTCTCTGCAGAGATTTGGTCGAGCGGAGAATACTTTGTTGCAGCTAGGTCTCGGGCGTAATGCGGCCAGTCCGCGCCACTATCGATCGCGCGACGGTCGGTGCACCCACCGAGCCACGCGGCAGCAAGCACTACAGCGATTGAGGCGCTAGACGATGACAGCGTTCGAGGCATTTGGACTCCAATAGGGGAT
>DLTN01000048.1:0-3451 GCA_002500925.1 Gemmatimonadales bacterium UBA7835
GCCATCACGTGCTGTAGACCCTTCATCCCTATCCAGTAACCGCTTCCCTCATCACCCAATAGCTTTCCCCATCCCCCAACCTGAATCGGCCCTCCATCGCTTCCCATTCCCCAAGCGACCGAGCCCGTGCCCGCGATCAGAAGAACTCCGTCACCGTCAGGAAAAGCGTCCTCATACGCAGCGCGCACATCGGTACCCACCGTAATCCGGTGAGCCAATCCTCGCTCTATCAAAGCTGTTCTTACGGCATGAGCCGCCTCAACACTTCCCGCTCCTGCAAGCCCAGCCCAGAGACCATCAAGCGGCAGCACGATACTGTGGAGTGACGCGTCTCTAGTAATTCGTTCTAGGGCCGCTGACTCTATTGCCTCCCCTATCGCTGCGGCCACCGCTTCCGCCGCATCCTCCGGAGACACGACGGTCACAACTGCACCTGGTGCCTCTCCGCGCGCTACCTCACGCCCTTCTCCATCGACGATCACAACCCGGGCAGATGTGCCTCCTCCGTCCACCCCCGCGAAGAGGCTCACGACTGTCCCTTCGTCTGAATCCAACCGACCAAAGAGCCCGCCAAGAATGTGATGCACGCCCCGACAAGGACGTACCAGGGCCAAGCCATCAGATCTCGCATCAATGTCACGGCACCTATGCCAACGCTGACTCCGATTATCACCGCGCTTTGACCAGGTCTTCTAGTGAAAACCCCCAGAGCAAAAGCCCCAAGTAGTCCCCCATACACAAGCGAGGCAACTCCAAGTGCAACCTCTACCGCCGAAGTGCCCTTAGAGAGTGGGATGAAGAGCACAGCTCCCCCAACAAGCAAGACCGCCCACACCAGAGTGAAGATTTTACCCGCTTTTAGGATGCGCTCCTCATCGTTCCGGGCTCCCACCATGGGCGCCCAGTAATCATACGCCGTAGCTGAGGCGAGCGAGTTAATCGATGAGGAGAGTGAGGACATAGCCGCTGCGAAGACGCCGGCGATTAGCATTCCTGTCAGTCCAGATGGGAGCTGCTGAACGATGAAGGTGGCAAAGATCTCGTCAGTCGACTCGAAAGCTCGACCCTCGTAGAACACCCATAGCCCGAGCCCGACCATCAAAAACAGAAAGAACTGCAGAATGACTACGACACCCGATCCTATCAGGGCCTTTTGCGCGGAACTCTGATCCGTGCACGTAAGCAGACGCTGCACAATAAGTTGATCAGTCCCGTGAGAAGCGGTCGTAAAAACCGCCCCGCCAAAGACCCCAGCCCATACCGTGTAGGGAATCGTCACGTCCGTCGCGAAATCCAAGACCTGGAGCTTACCTTCGGCACCTGCCGTGGCGATGACTCCAGTCCAGCCCTGTGGAACAAGTGTCTCTAATGCAATGATCGTTACCACAGCACCGAACAGATAGAGCCCCATCTGAGCAGCATCGACCCATACTACTGCCTTGATGCCGCCGAAGTAGGTGTAGATGACGGTCAGGACTCCAATCACCGCTATAGAAGCGGGATACGGCCACCCTGTGATCAGTGCCAATGGAATAGCGGTCGCAAAGAGTCGAACTGAATCGGCCAGCAAGCGTGTAACCATAAAAATCGCCGACGCGAATCGTCGAGCTCCGAGGCCAAAACGACGCTCTAAGAGCTCATATGCTGTGGTTAGGGACCCTTGGTAATAAGCTGGCAGGAAGAGCGTAGAAACGATCACGCGACCTGCTAAATAGCCCAGTGTTAACTGAAGAAATACGAGTGCGCCCGCATATGAGACACCGGGCACGCTAAGAAATGTCAACGTGCTCGTTTCAGTCGCAACCACCGACAGCATGACCGCAAACCACGGAAGTGACCGGTTTCCAAGAAAGTAATCTGTTCCGCTCTCTTGGCCCCGACCGAGCCATGCGCCCCATGCGGTCACCCCGATCAGATAGATAACTAAGACGAAGAGATCAAACGTGGTGAAGCCCGTCACGCGACACCTCTTGGTCTACTCATGTTACTTCCGAAGAAACCAGATTCGGCAGGGCATGGAGGATCGCCAAAGCAGCGCGACCCGAAACTAGCGATTGACACGAGGAAGAACCTCGCGATCAGTGATCGACAACACTGCTGCATCCGCAACCGCACGTCTGATCTGAACATGCTTCTGGTTTTCACGTGTCGGGTGCACGCGGTTAGTGAGCAAAATCACCCATAGATCTAGCTCGGGGTCCATCCATATAGACGTGCCAGTGTAACCAGTGTGACCGAACGCTCGGCCCGTAAAATAGTCCCCAGCAGAGGAGCGTCCTGCGGGTGTATCCCATCCCAGTGCCCGCGACGAGGTTTGATCAAATCTGGTCGTAAACTCGTCGAGCACGGCCACGTCTACGATACGTCGTGTCTCAATCCGACGAACGGGACACGGCTCGCCCGCCGGGCCCTCCGCATTACATGCAGGTGTGACTCCCTCGTTGAGCATCATCCTCGCAAACACTGAAAGATCCACCACAGTAGAAAAAAGACCCGCGTGACCAGCAACTCCGCCCATGGCATCGGCATTCTCATCGTGAACGGTGCCCCACACCATCTCATTTCTATACACAGTGTCTATCTCTGTTGCCGCTATTCGCGGGCGCAAAGTGGGATCGGGCCTGTAACGGGTCTCAAGCATCCCCATCGGGTTCCAGAGGCGCGACTCCAGAAATTCGTCCAGTGGCTGCCCAGAAATCGCTTCAATGATCCACGCCAGCGTCATAATCCCAAGATCGGAGTATGCTGTCCGAGCGCCAGGCTCTGACTGGAGCGGCTCGTTTGCGACGGCATCCTTGTAAGCGTCCATCCCCGCGAACTCCAGATACCAAGTCCGGAACGGAATCAAGCCAGTCCTGTGCGTCAGAAGATCACGCACCGTAACTGTGTTCTTGCGCTCATCTCCGGAAGCCCACCACGGAAGATACTCGACGACATTCACATCCAGATCCAGATCCCCATCACCGATGAGCATCATAGCCGCAGTAGTCGTCCCAACCACTTTCGACACAGATGCCAGATCAAAGATCGACGTCGGGGTTACCGGACGCCCAGTTCCATACTGGAGCTCTCCAAAGGCGTTAAGAGATACGAGTCGCCCATGCCTACCAATGGCAACCGCTGCTCCTGAGAACGCCGAGTCGGCAATCCCGGCTAGAATCAATGAATCCACTACCATCAGACTCTCACTTGAAAACCCGACCGACTCCGGATCCGCAACACTCTGATTTCTTCCTCTTGGGCCGCCACCTCGTGCAGCTATGATCCCAGCAGCGACTACCGGATCTTCAATCTCCATCGTTGCTAGTCTATCCGAGACCTTGGGCCTATCGAGACCGTCTCCGACTTCGTTAAACGGCGGCAGGGGGATCGGGAGTTTCCCAGTTATGGCCTCCTCACCAAATAAAGCCGCAATCGCGGCCCTCTGAGACCGATCCCGGTCTCCCCAGGC
>DLTN01000048.1:3837-5330 GCA_002500925.1 Gemmatimonadales bacterium UBA7835
GGTCTCGCTTCCACAGCCGAGGCAATAAGGTTTCGGAGTGGCTCAGGCAAAGCGGAAGCACTTGAACCCGCAGAAGCTGACACGTAGGTGGTTACTATGACGCGATCTACCCTTTCAAGGGCCTCAAGAGCATCTGCATAAGCGGCTGAGTCGCTTCGCTCATCCAAGCTTACCTCAGCCAGGTCAAGCACCCTCTCTCGTAGCCCACTTCCGAATGCACGGTTAGTCCACAATCGAGTCGAGCCGGCATAATGGATGTGTAATGTTGGCACCATCGACAACGCATCCATTGGGAGGAGCTGCTTAGTGTCCCTTACGAGAGTGATCGAACGAGCGGCTGCGGTGTCCGCAAACGCGTTGTGACTCCCAACCCCTACTAGCTTGTCCACTTCCTCAAGTGACACAAATCGTTCACGATGAAGGCCAAGCCGAGCCTTAAGAGTTAGAAGCCTCCGAACCGATATCTCAAGACGGCCTCGACTGATCCGGCCTTGCTGCACCGCGTCCTCAATGGCATCGATGACGTCATCCACCGCCTTCGGCGAGAGAACTATATCGGAACCGGCCTCAAGCGCTCGAATTGAAGCTTCAGCGATGCCGTACATGTCGGTGATGCCACGCATCGTCATCGCGTCGGTGAACACTAACCCTTGAAACCCCATATCGTCTCGAAGGATATTCGTCATGACTTCGGGAGCTAGCGTAGCCGGCGGACCTCCCGGCCCAAGTACCTCCGGCAACTGAAGATGAGCCGTCATAATTGCGTCGACACCCTCGTCGATCGCTACCTGAAACGGAGCGAGCTCCAGCTCATCGAGACGCTTGCGATCTGCCCGAACCACCGGAATCCCAATATGCGAGTCAGTTGAGGTGTCTCCGTGTCCGGGGAAATGTTTTCCAGTCGTTAGCGCGCCTCCATCATGTGCTCCCCGGATGAAAGCAGCACCCATCCTTGCCACCAACTCCGGATCCGCCCCGAAGGAACGGGTTGCGATGACTGGGTTTTCAGGGTTCGAGTTTACGTCCAGAACCGGCGAGAATAGGAAGTGAACTCCTGTAGCTCGGGCTTCCCGAGCTGTTATGCGGCCGTACTCATAGGCAAAACGCTCATCGCCAATCGCTCCAAAGGCCATTGTGGGAGGAAAGTCAGTCCCACCACCCTGCGGTAACATCGACGGCAGCGCAAATGAACCGTTGATACGCATTCCTGGACCACCATTCTCGAAATCAGCGGCGACCAACAGGGGGATTTTGGCGCGGTTTTGAAGCTCATTAAGCTTGGAAACGTAGGCATGGGGCGTCCCAATGGAAGGAGACACCCCACCGATCTGATCGTCCTCAACCCATGCTCTCAGGGGTTCGAACTCGGTGCTTGTCGCAGTTACGTATCCACCTGGGATCCACTCTATGATCATCTGACCGATCAGTTCTCGCAGAGTGAGACCCGCCAGTGTCGCATCAACCCAAGCACGCGCTTCGACATCCAATGTCTC
>DLTN01000048.1:5711-48594 GCA_002500925.1 Gemmatimonadales bacterium UBA7835
AGGTGCCAGTGTGCTCGACCCAGCCGGAAAACACGCCGACATCAATATCGTGAGGCCAAGCGCCTGACAGAGGTCAGCGCGTGCCACCGGCCGATCCACTATTCGGGATTTGAATTCCGTCTCCGATCTCGAAAAACGGCGGAATCCGTGTTGGGATCCGACCGGCTATAGGCGCTTGGCCGAGCATAGCAGCAGCAGCAGCTCTCTGACTAGCTTCTGACCCACTCCACGCAAGCAAATAGGATCGCACATCGGGGAAATCTGCTACCAAGTATGGATTTCCGAACGAGACAACCGTGTGTGGCACACCGATCTGACCGAGATAGCGAACGAACTCTACTAGTTCTTCGGGAAGTGTGAATGAACCCGAAACATTCACGGATGTTACGTACGTGCCCACCACCACGAACGCCTGCTCTCGTGCAACCCGGCGGAGGTCTTGGTATTGGTCATCTGACGTATCACCATCTACTTCTATCGCTCTGAGGCGCGGATAAGTTTCGCGCATCGCTCGATTGAAGTATCGACCAGCCAACACGTCGGAACTCCGTCGATATGACACTGACATAACGCGAGCCGACCTCGTGCCCGCGAGAGGGAGTAAATTGTTTCCGTTCTTCAGCAGAGTAATGGAGTTCCGAGCGATCTGATCTGCTACCTCCTCATGTTCGGGGATCCCGACTGTCCTTGGAATTTCCTCTAGAGACACATAACGGTCTTCATGCAAGCCCGTACCTTCCTTGGTCTCCAGCACTCTCATTACTGAAAGGTCTAGACGGTCTTCCGTGAGACGACCGCTGCGAACTGCTTCGACTATCCCCTCGATCGCCCCACTCACTGACGCGGGCATCAAGATCACATCCGCTCCGGCCTCTATGGCTCGGACTGCCGCTTCTCCTGACCGGAATTGACGCGCGACCGCACTCATATCCATCGCGTCCGTAAATACGATCCCTCTAAATCCTAGTTCGTCGCGAAGAATCTCCGTTAACACCTCGTGCGACAGGGTGGACGGTTCACGCTCTCCGCCGTTCAGAGACGGGACAGAGATGTGAGCGGTCATTATCGCCCCCATCCCCGAGTCGATCGCTCTACGAAACGGCTGCAATTCGACCGAATCCATTCGAGCACGGTCATGCATGATGACAGGAAGACCGACGTGGGAGTCCACATCGGTATCACCATGACCTGGGAAGTGCTTCCCCGTCGCGATAGCACCGTTATCCTGAACTCCACGGACGAAGGCTATACCCATTTCGGCGACCTGCTGGGGATCCTCCCCGAAAGACCTGACGTTAATAATCGGATTTTCCGGATTGTTGTTAACGTCGAGCACGGGTGCAAAAGGAACGTGCACCCCCAGTGCTCGTGCCTCCACAGCCGTGATCCGACCCATCTCATATGCGAACTCTTCATTTCCAGTTGCACCAACCGCCATCAGGCTCGGAAAGTCTGTCGCACCTCCCAGATCAATCGTCCCCGGCATTTGGACTGCCCCTCGCATCCGGAAACCAGCGCCGGTCTCCAAGTCTGCTGCAACAAGCAGCGGCAAGTCCGAGTGCGCCTGGAGAGCATTAAGCTTGGCCGCCACACCAAAAGGCGTTCCGACGGACATGATCAAGCCACCTATCTTCAAATCCTCAATGAAGTTGAAGATCCGTTCGTGGCCTTCAGACCCCTCTGGAGCAAAGTCGCCGAGAACCCACGGCATCAGAAGCTGTCCTGCCTTTTCCTCGATCGTGAGCTGCTCGAGCGTCCGCTCAGCCCAAGATCGCGTATCTAGCATAAGGACCGGCACCTCCACACTTGCTTCGGACTCGGAAGTGCTAGGGGAACTAATCTCAGGAGGAGCGGGCTCATCCTGAATCACCTCATTCGGATCGAGTCCAGAGAAATCGAGATCTGGGTTGGAATCAGCCCCTGCGGCGACCATCGAACAGCCTGCTACGCTCAAGATCAAAATGATCTCCAACATCAATATACTGACCGAGACAGTGTCAGGGTGCCCGTACCTTAAATTCAGAGGTGTGTCCCTCGTCATGCCTTCCTTCTGTGCCCGATCGCATACGCTCGCGTTGACGCAGCGAAATGTGTCGCCGAAGCTTGTCGTATGTTAAGAACCATCGATTGGCGCATCGCGCCCCACAACTCACAAGGAGCGCAAAGTATCTGGAACGCCATAAGCCGACAATCGCAGGTACTCGGCCTGCTCTTGGTGTTCTCTTCCGCCGCGTGCGGCGGTGGCCAAGACGTCTCGCAAACAGATGCTGCTAACTCGACTGAAAAACTTGTTAGGCCAGGTATCGAAGTCCTGATTTCTGATAGCTTGCACCTAGTTTCGGGAAAAAGGGTGGGTCTCGTAACGAATCAGACAGGCATTGACCGGAGCGGGCGGTCGGACATCGACATCCTAGCAGATCACCCAGAGATAACCTTGGCCGCCCTCTATGCCCCAGAGCATGGTATCCGGGGGGAGGAACGAGCCGGCGCGGCGATTGAGAGTGGTGTGGACGAGCGCACTGGAGTAGTGATCCACTCCCTATACGGCGACACACGCAAACCTACCTCAGATATGTTGAAAGGCGTCGACGTTCTCGTCTTCGACATGCAGGATGTGGGCGCGAGATACTACACATACGTGTCGACTATGGCCCTTGCCATGGAGGCCGCTGGTGAACACAACGTCCCATTTCTGGTGCTCGACCGACCTAATCCGATACGGGGTGATGTGGTCCAGGGTAATATCTTAAATCCTTCCTACAAAACCTTTGTGGGGATGTACGAAGTTCCTATGCGGCACGGTATGACGCCCGGTGAATTGGCGCGTATGTATGCAGGCGCCTTTGGAATCTCCGTTGACCTTACCGTCGTCCCCGTTGAAGGCTGGGAGCGAGACATGACATTCGACGATACGAACCTTCCGTGGGTCGCTCCTTCACCTAACATGCCTAACGTTGCGAGCGCTCTCGCGTACCCCGGGACATGCCTATTCGAGGGCACGCCCATATCAGTGGGGAGAGGGACAGAAAAAGCCTTTCAGTGGATTGGGGCGCCATGGTTAGACGGCCAAGATCTCGCTGACGCCCTAAATAAGTATGAGATCGATGGCGTTCGTTTCGAGCCAGTAACGTTCACGCCACAGAATGCAGGTGACCGAAAATTTGAAGGAGTCGGCGTGGAAGGGGTCCAGCTGATCGCGCTGAGTACAGACTACGACGCGTCTCGCGCGGGCGTTGCGATGTTGATCGAGACTTATCGCGTATCACAAGAGCATTGGTCGTGGTATGAAGCCCACTTCGATCGTTTGGCGGGGACCGATGCGCTGAGGATGGGCCTCGTGGCAAATGTTTCCTTTGAAGAATTAGTGTCAGGCTGGGATATAGGGGTGCGTGAATTCGAGTCGAGTCGAGCCCCATACCTCTTATACTGAGACACAAGAGTAAGGCAGAACACGCTCACATATCCAGGTCGGAACTCAGACCTAATGTGTGTCCATTAGACGCTGGAGCCGGGCCGTAGAAGAGGGGCGTTGAAGCGCAAGCATTACCAGAACTCGGGCTTTGTGAGGCGGCAAATCGCCTGCGTACACCAACCCGGCGTTTGTGCCCTCTGGATTGCTCATTACTCGACCTTCAGGGACTCGAGACGCTAGAACGACCGGGACCCCTGCAGCGACTATCTCCTCGTATGCTTCCCTAACAGCAGGGCTGGCTCGACCCCCACCAAACGCCTGAACCACAATTGCATCGGCCCCGCTCTCGTAGGCTGCCTTCAGCAGGCTCGCATCGTTTCCTGCAAAGTCAGCGACAAGTGGCACATCAGGTAGCTCGGTGGTTTCGGGAAGCAGGTGCACCTCTGACACAGATGTGTGAAGAGTCGTGACCTTCCTTCGAAAAACTACACTATCCAAGTCTACCACCCCGAGCATCCCAAACTCCCGAGAAACGAAGGTGTCCAATCTGTTGTTGTCCATCTTCCTCACGTCTCGTGCGGAGTGGATCTCATCATTGAGAACCACAAGAACACCCTGTGCCCTGACCTCTGAGCGACCAATCACCCGAGCGGCCGCAAGAAGGTTGGCTGGCCCATCCGCAGAAATAGAAGTCGAATTGCGCATCGCCCCCACCATGACCACTGGACGTGTCTCCTCAATGGTCAAATGGAGAAAATACCCGGTTTCCTCCATCGTATCGGTACCGTGGGTCACTATCACCCCAGCTAAGCTTGGATCGGATTCAAACACCGTGTTAACTCTTCGCGACAGACGAATCCAATGTCCTGGCCCGATCGCCGAAGAACCAACTCTACTAAATTCCTCGACCTCAATTAGAGCTAAGTCCGCTAGGCCAGGGACCGCCTCAACAAGCTGCGCTCCAGTCATTTGGCCACCTTGTTCTTGCCCCGCGATGGTTCCACCCGTCGCTATTACAAGAATGCGAGGAAGGTCCTGCCCCGAGACCGGTACACATATGGAGCCCAGCGCCAATGCACATAATGTTAAGCGTCCAAATCCGAGTACTACACTCTTGATTGCCTGTATGCTGGATTCAGGTTTCAGGATCCCCCCGTGCGCTCCGAAGCCTTCACTTTCTCTACTCGCTCCAAGAACAGATCAGACAACGTCTTAGTTACGTCACCGACACCCCCCTTACCGACCTTCAGGCCATCGACCTCCCTGATCGGACGCACTTCGCCAGTCGTTCCCGTGAAAAACAACTCATCAGCGAACCCCAATTCCTCTACTTGTATGGGGCGCTCCTCTACTTTCATTCCGGCTTCGCGAGCTTCCTCCAGAACTATACCCCGCGTTATTCCCGGAAGGATATGACCCGTGATCGGATGGGTCACCACTGTGTCTCCAAAAACGCCCCAGAAATTCTGATGAGCTCCTTCGATCGCGACACCGTCTCGCACGAGAATCGCGTCATCGGCACCCTCGTCCTTCGCGGCTTGGAAAGCTAGGGCGTTAGGCAACAGGCAAATCGTCTTAATGTCAACTCGACTCCAGCGGCGATCTGGCACGGTTTTAGCCGTAAAACCCCTATTCCATACCTCGTCCCGAGGACGGCTCCATTCCTTCGTATAGGAATAGATAGTCGGCTTGACTTCACCTTCGGGAAAGTAATGCGTCCGAGGAGCGGCCCCGCGTGTAATTTGCATGTAGACCATTGATCGGTCCGACGATGACAGACTATTTCGCGCTACAAGTTCGCGATGCATCGCTTCTATACCCGACACGTCATAGTCAATGCGGAGCCAGCATAAGCCGCGCATCAGTCGCCGCAGATGGTCCTCTAGGCCGAATGGTACTCCTTGATAAAAGGGGGTCACTTCGTAAAGACCGTCCCCCAGAAGAAAGCCGCGGTCATCAGGGGAAATCTTGGCCTCGTCCTTAGGCATATACTCGCCATTCAGAAACACGATACTCATGAAAACTCAGCTCGAATCGGGTCAGTATAGTGGAGAAAAAGTATGGTCAGTCTCACAGATCTACTCTCTACTTCGCCTTCAAGGCGCCAGCCACATGAAAATAGGCATCCCAACGCGCCAACAGCATGATCGTGACAACGCGTCCACGGGTTATGACGCCTCAGTGGCTCAGTCTTCCGTCGACTTCTCTAGCTTGTCGAACTCGGAAAGCAACTCAGCCTCAGGAATCGATTCATCCTCAACTGCTGACACTTCGCTGGGGTCTAGCTCATGCGGCGCGATCTCAGAGACATTCAACTCCGCTTCGCCAGCCTCTAACTGTTTCGGCTCTTGAGCAGCCGGTGCTTCAATCAGCCCCATCTCTACCTTAAGCGCTAGCAGTTGGTCCTCAAGATTCACTCCGGCCGGCCCCTCCTCGAGCCGGAGGAACTCAGATTCCAGTGCATCTCCTCCCAGTTCTGCATTCACTTCAGCCTGGGCCACACTTCGACGCTCCTCCTCTTCCACTTTGTCGGCCATTCTGTTGAAGGCCTCAAAAGCAGAAGTGTCCGACAAGTCCGACATCGTCTCGTTAATCCTGCGCTGCGCTCGGACACGCTTTTGCTTGGAGATCAGGAGATCCCTCTTCTGTTTAGCCTCTTCGATCTTGTCATTCAGTTGGCGCAAAGAGCCCTTGAGCTTCTCGGTTTGCGATTCCTGCGCTTCCCATTCTTTCTGGAGAGCGCCGGCCCGCTCGGCATAATCTCTTTGACGAAGCAAGGCCTGTTTAGCCAAATCATCACGGTCTTCTTTGACCGCTAGTATCGCCCTGTGTTGCCAATCGCGCTGCTGGCTTACTTCCTGTTCGATCTGGGCCTTAAGCCTTCTCTCGTCGGCGATAGCCGCTGCAACTTCACGCTTTGCGTTTGCGAGTTGGTCCCTCATATCCAGAATGATCTGGTTCAGCATCTTCTCTGGCTTTTCTGCCCTAGAGATTAAGTCGTTGATATTGGACTTAATGACCGCTGAAATCTTTTTAAAAATGCCCATTTTTTAGCTCTCTTCCCCATTGGCTGCTAGGGTACAGATCTGCTCCATGTGTGACTCTGAGGCCAGCGTAATCGATTCCGCGGCTACAAAGGTAAGCACGCCATTCTACCCAGCAACTTCCCTACCCCACTCAACCCCAGAATCACCCCAGTAAGGGCGCTAAATGTTGTCCGGTGTAAGATGTAGGATCGGCCGCGATCACTTCAGGAGTCCCTTCCGCTACCACTCGGCCTCCTTCTCCTCCCCCTTCAGGACCTAGATCAATGACCCAGTCTGCAGTCTTCACGACTTGGAGGTTATGCTCTATAACAATGACAGTATTACCTCGGTCGACCAAGCGATGCAGAACCTCTAGAAGCACTCGCACGTCTTCGAAGTGGAGACCGGTTGTAGGCTCATCAAGAATGTAGAGCGTATTGCCCGTGGACCTCTTTGAAAGCTCGGTCGCAAGCTTAACTCGCTGAGCCTCTCCACCCGAAAGCGTGGTAGCCGACTGGCCAAGGTGGATATAACCAAGACCGACGTCATTCAACGTCTCGAGTTTTTGCTTGATACGAGGGACTGCGTCGAAAAATCCTAGCGCATCCTCAACTGTCATATCGAGCACGTCGGCGATGTTCTTTCCCTTGTAGTAAACATCTAAGGTCTCGCGATTGTAGCGTCGGCCGCGACAGACATCACACGGTACGTACACATCGGGGAGAAAGTGCATCTCGATCTTTACCAACCCGTCGCCTTGGCAAGCCTCGCAACGCCCTCCCTTTACGTTGAAGGAAAAACGCCCTGGACCGTATCCGCGCATTTGTGATTCGGGAAGGTTTGCAAAAAGATCTCTTATCGGAGTAAAAAGCCCTGTATAAGTCGCCGGATTCGATCGAGGGGTGCGACCAATCGGAGATTGATCAACATCGATCACCTTATCTATTAGCTCGACACCATCGATCATGTCATGCCGCTCGGCCACGATCTTACTTCGGTAAAAGTGCCTAGCGAGCGCATGATAGAGCGTACTATTCACCAGGGTCGATTTCCCGGACCCACTTACGCCCGTAACACAGAGGAAAGTCCCCAGCGGAAATTGAACGTCGACGTTCTTTAGATTATGCCCGCGAGCTCCCCGCACTGTCATTACCCGATTCGGGTCGAAAGCTCGACGCGTCTCGGGAAGTGGAATTTCTCTCTCACCGCGCAGGTAAGCCCCGGTCAGAGACCTCTCCGCGGTCAGCACCTCATTGAGACCTCCCTCAGCAATAATCTCGCCACCGTGTCGGCCCGCCCCCGGACCCAGATCTACGATGTGGTCCGCTAGACGAATGGTGTCCTCATCGTGTTCGACCACTACTACCGTGTTCCCCAAATCACGAAGCCGCCTCAAAGTCTCAAGAAGTCGGGCGTTGTCTCTCTGATGAAGACCGATCGATGGCTCATCCAAAATGTAGAGGACTCCAACGAGCCGACTTCCAATCTGTGTAGCGAGACGAATCCTCTGTGCTTCTCCTCCTGAGAGGGTGCCCGCAGAACGGCCCAGCGTCAGGTAATCCAGACCGACGTCACTGAGGAACCGCAGTCGCTCAGCAACCTCCTTAAGAATGGGGCCCGCGATTTCACTCGATAGCGGGCGTGTCCCATCGACGATCTTGCTGCTGTTTACTGACTCACTCGTACCCTCAACAGGAATAGACGCGAAGAAATTGACTGCCTCTCCTATCGAAAGGTCGACGATATCGCCCAGTGAGTGGCCTGCAATCGTAACCGCTCGCGAAGCATCCCTGAGCCGGCTGCCGTCGCATACGGTGCACTCCAGTGTCGACATGTATTCATCCAGCTGATTACGGACCGTTTCGGACTGTGTCTCGCTATAGCGTCTCTCCACTCCGACAAGGACACCTTCCCAGTTATCCTCATAGTACCCATCGAAGCTTCCCGATTTCGACTTATAAGGGAACCTGATCTTCATTCCACCGGAGCCGTGGATGATTGCGTGTCGAACGTCTTCTTCCAGCTCTCCCCATGGAGTGTTCGGATCGAACTCGTACGCCTCAGCGAGCCCAGAGATCACCGACTGGCGCAGGTGCCCGGAAGGATCGCCCCATGGAAGAATTACCCCCTCCAGGATGGTCACGCTGGGGTCAGCGGTGAGCAGCTGCGGGTTAACTTCTTTCCGTGTCCCCAAGCCACCGCATTCGTCACACGCTCCATATGGCGAATTAAACGAGAACTGCCGCGGCTCAAGCTGAGCTAGACTGGTACCGCAGGCATCACATGCGTAGTGCTCACTGTAAACGTGCTGCTGGGGGGTCTTCTTGGTCCTTCCTCTCCCGTGCTCAAGAACCTCGATCACCCCGTCTCCTGCTCGCAACGCCGTCTCTACAGAATCGGCAATGCGATCCCGATCCACTGTCTTGACCACCAGACGGTCTACCACCACAGCAATATCGTGATTTTCATATCGATTTAGTGAAGGTGGATCGACGAGGTCATACGTCTCACCATCCACCCGAGCACGCACAAAACCTTCCTTGCGTAATTTTTCGAAGAGCTCACGGAATTCACCCTTTCGCCCCCTAATAAGGGGAGCGAGGATTTCGATTCGCACCCCCTCTCCGATCTCAAAGATTCGTTGCACTATCTGTGTAGCCGATTGCCTTATGACTGGCTCATCACAATCAGGACAGTGTGGAGTCCCGGCCCTCGCCCAAAGCAGGCGCAAATAGTCGTAAATCTCTGTTACGGTACCTACCGTCGAACGTGGATTTTTACTGACGGTTTTCTGTTCTATCGATATAGCAGGCGACAGGCCCTCGATCGCGTCGACATCTGGCTTTTCCATTAAGCCTAGAAATTGCCGAGCGTACGCAGAAAGAGATTCTACATACCTACGCTGGCCCTCAGCATAGATAGTGTCGAATGCAAGTGACGACTTGCCGGATCCTGACAACCCAGTGATTACAACCAACTTATCCCTAGGCAGCTCGACGTCGATGTTCTTCAGATTGTGTTCGCGCGCTCCACGGACGATCAAACTCTCCTGCGCGGGCAATGTTGTCCCGACAACGGCGCCGGAGGCCGGGCGCCTTTTGGCAGAAGCTTTCTTAGTGCTGGAATCAGGCATAACCCTGAATTCTAATCATGAAGGCAGCAAACGCTCAACGCACGCGTGCAAAAGCAAGAAGAGCACGGCCACTCCAAGATTTTTCCGGAGACAAAGAACCGAGAGTTGAGCATCAAGTTCACCCTACTCTCTGTGTGCAATTATTATCCGGCTAGAGAGCCACCTTATCTATCGCCTGGATCCGTGCTTCAGTCGGTGGGTGGGTCCGAAAAAGTCCCGCCAAGGCAACACCACGGCCGCTGCTAAACGGATTTATAATTGCCATGTGCGCCCCAGCTGGGCTCACATTCATCGGAACCTTCTGCGCGATTGCCTCAATCCTTTGAAGAGCACTCTGAAGGCCACGCTTGTCACCCATTATTCGCACGGCAGTTGCGTCCGCTTGGAACTCGTTTTGGCGGCTCACAGCCATCTGCACGATCGCCGCCACGATGGGGGCAACCAGAGCCATGGCAAGCATTGCGAGTGGGTTATCGTCCCTATTTCCTCTTGACCCCAAAATAATGCCCCAACGGAGGATGCTGCCTACTAGGGCGATAGCACCTGCCATACCGGCCGCGATAGTCCCTACAAGCATATGACGGTGCTTGATGTGTGCCAGTTCATGAGCGATCACCCCCTCTAACTCGCGTTCATTTAGCTCTTCCATCAGCCCAGCGGTCACACATACCAAAGCATTTTCTGGATTGCGCCCTGTCGCGAAAGCATTTGGCTGTCGCTCAGGTGCGATCGCTATCCGAGGCATCGGGAGGTCCGCTTTCTGGCGCAATCGATCAACCATGTTGTAGAGCTCGGGCGCTTCCTCCAACCCTATCTCTTTAGCTCGGTACATCTTCAGTACCGCCCTGTCGCTGAACCAGAAGGCCCAAAGATTCATGACCATAGACATCGCAAAGAAACCTCCGGCCATTGAAGACCCGCCGATAAAGTCACCCGCGATTACGAAGATGACAGTCATAACAGTCATCAACCCAAATACCTTGGCCATCTGCATATCAGTTTTGCTCCGTTGAATTCCGTTTCTGGCCGTAGCCCCACTCCCGGAAGAAAATCACACCCCAGATCCTGTCATTTTCGATCAACCCAGCGGTCGATCCTAGCGATAGGCTACCGCTCCTTAGGAAGCGATCTTCCAAGAACCCCTCTACGTTATAGTCATCGGTAAGTGCCCATTCTACCCGAACACCTGCGACTGCGTTCTGATTTTGCGCGCTGTTGTCTGTCGGACGCAAAACAACGACAGTGAACAGGTCGTCACCGACATACTTTCCGACCTCAACCTGCGTCTGGGCGAAGTACTCCCGTCCAAACGATTGTCCTCCACTCTGCTGAACGGAAAAGTAGTCCAAGAAGTCTCCGAACACTGCAGATCCGAACTGATTGGTCAGCACACCGCCGACGAAGGTTACTGTGCCCTGCACGGCTGAGGAGACTACACCCCTACGGCCGATCTCTCCCACTTGGCTATTTGCCCCACTCGGCTGGCCAAATACTAGGTATGAAACCAGATCTTCTTCAGCGATACCCATCTCGCCGGTGCTTAGCGTTACAGCAGGCTGCACAAGAGTGCCCTCGACCAGCGCATTGACGTTCAGTGGAGGTTCATTTTGCCGACGTATTCGACTCGAAGCCTCAATATTAAGGTCGGGGTTTAGACCAGGTCGGCCGAGGAATAGAACACTCCCCCCATCGAGCTCGAAGGTGCGCCCAAGTACACGATGGGAACCTCGGACCGCTTCGAGTTCGCCGATCAGGACGAAGTCCCCAGCTCTCCGATCATAACGCACCAGAAGGTCCCCACTCATCTCGACATCGGAGTCGATCGAGCGCAGCCACGAGTTTCTCGGCACCGACAAGTCTACATCTACCCGGAGGTTGTCGAAAAACGGGTTGCGGAGCCCCGCAAAGAGTGGTTGCGAAATCAGCGTTGTAGTGTCGACAGCGAGACCAGTCTCGAACAGAAAAGGATCACTCAGGTCGACAATGTCGGCCGCACGCTGGAGCTCATCCACGAAGATCGTGCCTTCATCCACGGTAAGCTCACCTTCAGCCAGTGGGCGTGAGTACTTACCCGTCAGATTGAATCCCCCACTCACCAAACCCTCTACATCTGCACGCGACACTGCGAGGAAACGATCGAAGTCAAACTGAAGGTTCAGATCCGGGTCTGAGAAGGGTTCAAGGAGAATGGTCCCAGTGACATCAGAACGGCCATTTCCCTCAGCAGAAAGGGCTATGTTAGCAGTGCGGTCTTCCTGGAGCGTGATGGTACCGTTGACCTCACTGTGCCGCACGCCAATCGCTTCTATCGACCAACCGCCGTCGGACAGAGTCACTCGGCCCTCTGGAGCGGGGGCCGAGGGTACCCCGCCGATTGAGACACCACCCGACACAGTCCCGACCACACCTTCTAGAGTCCCGAGATAGCTCAGCGCGATCGCAGCGTCTAGCGAATCAGCAACTACCTCGATCCTCATGGGACTATCTACCATTCGCTCATCTGACTTCACAAGAGCAAGGTCCACAGGCAATGTTCCGGTCGCCCGCAGCGCCTCTCTTTCCCCGGCAAGGCCATCCAGATCGAAGCGCAACTCACGAGCCCGGTAAGTCACATCGCCATCCGCACGCGTGAGCTCCATAGATCCGAATTGGGGTCTATCGACCCGGAAAACACCATCTATCCTTGGAGACTCCATCGACCCCCGCACGGAAAGGTCTAAGTCAACCTGTCCCGCCGCATCCAGCTCCTCTAGCTGAGCGAGGTGCAACATTTTCTCTATCCGAAGGCCCGAGACCCCCAGCCGAAAATCGCTCCCTCCTTCACGCGAAACTTTGCCCTCCGCTAGCAAGCTCATCGGGTCCCCACCGAGTCGTGCCACCTCGATGCTTTCCGCACTCAGCGTGCTCCTATCCCACTCCACGTGAGCAGGACGAACAAGTATCCACTCTTCCTCGTCAACCTGTATGTTGAACGCGTCTAGATCAATTGATCCACTCAACGAATCGACGACAAATGCACCTGCCGCATGATACTCCTCACCAGGCCGCCTCATAATCTCAAGCCTAGCATCACCATCCCGTTCAAACATATTGACTTCTAAGCCGGTCTTCTGGAACTGACGGCCTCTGACCTCAAGTCCGTGCGCGGTCGCTGCCACCTCCCACACGCCTTCCGCGCTTGGGAGCCCAGTCGCCGTCACAGCGATACGAGCCGAGTCGATATGATTCCTCTTCCAGAAAGCGTCCTCTAACTCCATCACTAGCCCAGCATCAATATCCCCCAACCGTCCGCTAACGTTTGCAGCTCCCCGAACTGCGCCATCTAGGCGCACGTCCGCAAGTCGAGGGAAGGTGTCAGGCTCGATTCCCTGAAGTCTCAAGAACTCACGATCTAGAGATGTGAGGTCTTCCTGAACGACTATCGAATCCGCAACGCCAATAAGTGCGGCCCGAAGCCCAATTAGTCGGTCAGCACTAAAATCAACTGAGGCACTTCCGAAACGATTCTCTACAAGCCCTAGGCGTCCGCTGCCTACTAGCTCTACCCCACCCACGTTGGCCTTAAGTGAGTCAGCTATCAAAACCCCACTCCTGACTCGCATTACCGTCGATAGAGTATCTACCCCGAGCGAACCCAGACGCGACTCATACGCCGATCCATAAAGGTCGAGCGACATCGCGTCCGGGCTGGCCCCAAATCCTTCTATATCAAGTGAGCCACTCCAACTCGTCTCCTCAGGGACCCGGCCAGACAATGCAAAAAGTGGGAGCTCATACGCCTCGATCTCTATGGTGTACCGATCGGTCGGACTGCCGAGGTCCATGTTTCCGCGACCTCGAACGTGGCCATCGTTGACGGTCAAGTCTGCCTCAATGGCTACATCGTCTAGCGCGCCACTCAACACTACCGAGCCTCTTGCATCACCCCTGAGTTGCAGATCAGGAGCGATACCACCTAGGACTCCAACCGCTAGTGGTTGGAAGTCCACACTCATATCCGTAATCCAGCTGCCAGCCTCCACGCCACGCCAAAACATACCGTTTACTTGGGTAACCGTTTGTAGTGAAGCGGCAGACAAATGCTCCATATCCGCTACCACCATGACGCCACCCTCGACTCGCCCGTCGATTTGAACTCGACCATTCCCTGAACCCGCCCACGGGAATTCAGGCCAGAGCGCCGAAAGCACATCGTAGTTCATGGATCCCATCGACACGGAGAACCCAGTCGCGCCAGGATTATTCCCCATGTGAATAGCACCCTGAAACTCTGCTGTCGTCGGTGTGCCCCCTAGGCCCGTTGGAACCAACGTGACACGGCCCTGCAAGCTTAAGTCGGCCAATGCACCGTTAAAGCTGGCTTCTCCGCTCAGCCAACCATCGATGGGAATGTCCCTTTCAATCCAAGGCTCTAGGAGGTCAAGTGGCAACGGGTTAGCCGTAACCTGCATACCACTGAGGGTCAGACCTTCGTCGAAGGTGACACCTCCATTGAAGAGTACGTTTCCTGCCTCGAGTTCAGTTTCTATATCTTGGACAGCCAGGTGCACTCCGTCTTCAATCCGGAGTTCCGCCGCCCCACGGAAGCGTCCCTCCGGAATCCGGGCGTCAATCCAGCCAATATCTGATAAAGGCATCCACCCCTCCGACTGGATGTCTGCAGTCAACACCCACGGCTGTCCTTCTGTCCTGGGACCTAGGGTCAGATCTCCCTGAATTACCCCGCCGGGCAGCGTGTAGCGTCCTTCAGAAATAGTGATGCCCTGTTGTCCGTATGAAACGAACCCAAGGGCCTCTTCGATCACTAACGGCTCCTCAAGCACTCCTACACTGGACGATAAAGAGTTGAGCCTAGCCGTGAACTGAGGCTCGCTCGAAACGGAGAGAATCGCCTCTTCAATATCAATGTCGAGCGAGTCGAAAGTGAGCTCGCGCAGAACCACCCCCTCTGGCCCCTGAACAAGACGTTGCCCCGAGCGCTTCATCGTCGGCGTCAGGATCCGCAACCGACTCTCACGAAAGCCAACCTGACCGAGCCGGAGCTCAGCGACTGACTCGCTAATGTCAAGTTCCGCCTCGCTATCCCGATGCGCCAAAACACGACTGAGGTTCACGCTCTCCTCACTCGTGTACCGCGAAACCTCCAAGTCTAATCCCCAAAACATCGTCGAGCGGATAGACTGTCCACCCGAGAGTGCCGCAAGAATGGAATAGCGCACAACTATCGAGTCAGCAGAGAAAATGGGCCGCCCATCCTCAGCGTCGAGTCGAACCTCCGTCATCGTGGCACCGGTGAGAAGCGTCCCGCTGCGCACCCCTTGGATCGTGAGTTCCCCCGAAAGACTGGACTGGACCTGATTCAGCGCAGCGCGAAGGGCAAGATGTTGCCCTTGCTTAGTCTGGGTTGTTACGACGGCAGCCAACACCAGGAAAAGTGCACCGGCGATTAGCCCCCGTTTAATCCGACTAGGCGAAAACCAAGCCAGTCGCTCAGCTCGCCGAACAGCCCCCCCCTCATCCGAGCTGTTTGTGCCAAGACTTTCGTCTGGACCCTTTAAGTCATCGGACATCAGAACGCCTGCCCTATAGAAACGTGGAGCTGGAAGCCTCGGTCAGCTCCCCCGAATAAAACTGGAGACGCTAGCTGCACTAGCTCACCCGTACTTACCCACGGAACGAGTTTCCCATCCACGACTAGTTGATCTCCAAGTTCTCTTGCAACATCCAACGGCAAAATCTGCTCCGTAACCACAGGCAGATACTCTGCACCCCTGAACCTATACGCGAGATCGAGGCGGACTGGTCCTACAGGACTCGGGAAACGTACACCGAACCCAGGTGTGAACTCCAGATCCTGGAGAAGAATGCTCTGATTTGGGCCCCATGCCTGACCCACGTCCCCAAACAGCACCCCCTCTACGAAGCCCATTGCTATCCGGAATTCGAGGTTCGCCTCAAACAACCGAGTCCCGCCTATCGGTTGATCCTCGTAGGCTGCAGTCGGGTTAGCCTCACAACTCCGATCTCGAAGAGACTCGGGCGAGCACATCCCACCCCCCTCCAACGTGGACAGCAGATTTGTCGGTTTCGCCAGCAGCACTCTAGGACCAAGCCTGCTCTGCGCAAAGCCTCTTACAGAGTTCGCTCCACCGGTATAGAAGCGTTTTTGTGGGTGTACTAATTCGACGCCCTCTACCTCAGCACGACCCTGTCGGACAAGTCCTTCGAACCCCCCAGACCCGACCCATCCTCCACGGACCCTTGTGGCTAACACCAGGCGACCAGTGGAGGCGTAGCGACTAGCCTCAGCGATCACCCGATCATAGCGGAAGTTTGACATAGTCCAGTTCGCCGCATGCTCAACATCGAGCAGAAGACGATACCCAGATCTGGGATTTAAAAGATCGTCGGAGCGCTCCCGTGCGAATGAGATGCCTATGGGCGAGAGGGAATTCGGATCTTCTAGCTCCCTTATATCATCTGGTGCACATACTAGAAAACCGGTGCAGAAGAGTACGTCACTCGCGTCTAGCTCTGAAATCTCCGGTCGGTAAAAGCCAGTCACGACAGTTCTCTCCCCTACAGCACGAGAAAGTCCTACCTGGCCACCCACAGCTCGACGATTAAAAATGTCGGGCAACGACTGTCTCTCTATAAAGATCGAGGCCGACAAAGAATTACGACTCGAAAAAAACCACGGCTGCACGAAGTCCACAGCAGCTATTCCTGTCAGGCCCGCAAAGTCACCCTCACCACTCTGCGCGCAGAGGACATCCCGGAACTCTTGTGCGAGTATATTCCCCAATCGTCCGCGGACCGAGAGGCTCCGACCTCCTCCGAAAAAATTTCGGCTGGTCCAACGGGCCTCGGTATTCAAACACTCGGCAGTACTCCACCCCCCACCGGCACGTACCCGAAAAGCATCCCCCTCCTGCACAATGATAGCTACATCAACCGTCGGATTCTGAACGCCCAGTAACGTATCTGGAACCACGGTCACGTTTCGTACGATATCTAGGCCGTACAAACGCGACGAAGCCTCATCGACGTCAGCGCGACGATACGGATCGCCGCGTCTCAGTTGAGATGTTCTCAGAACTGTCCCTACTCCAAGGGTCTCCACTCCCTCCACTGTGATGTCGCCATACGTTGTCGCAGGACCGGGAACGACCTCAAAAGTCGTGACTGCGTCGTACGAAGGTGGGTTACCTGGTCGATTTACCTGTCTGAAGACATCGGCGTACGCATAACCCTGATTGCTAAGACGCTGGATAATTGAGTCCCGGGTCGCATCCAAGGCTAATGTCGACAGTCGATCTCCTTCCGCGAGCGGAAGCTCATCGAGTAGGCCTTTTGCTATTAATTCCTCTGCCCCCGAGAACCCGATGCTTTGAGCAATGATCGGGCGACCCTCCTCAATCTGGAAAGTTACACGGGCAACCGACCCTGTCCGTTCTACTACCGGCTCGTTCACCACTACGTCACGAAAGCCCCTTTGGCGGTACCAGAGAACTAACCGTGCCCTATCCCGAGGAAGATCCCGGTCCTGAAGTGTTGAGCGACTCAGTGCGAAATCTACGCCTAGAGGACAGAGTGGGAGTGGGAAGTAGAACCAAAGAGAACGACACGCGGTCGCTCGCGTTGCGATAGCTCTAGAAAGTGAGTCCGCCGGGAAAGTGACATTACCCTCAAACCGAACATCTAGGACCTCAGGACCACGTAACTGACCCATCCCAGAGGACGGGAAGGCAGCCAACACCAAACCAACGATCATGATCATCGGCAGAAGTCGGCATGCCCTCTTTATTTCCACACCGAGGGAATAGTATCTACCCTCGCCGAGTGCGGACGCGCAGTTCCTTAAAACCTCTCGCCGATACGCGAGATAGATCGATAATCGCGAGTCAGCCAGCACCCGTCACACTCTCCGTCGAAGCCGCCACGAACGCGACGGCATCGGTTCAAACGCAACACCATCGACTGCACGGCGATAGGGAGTGACCTCAACGTCATCCTCGCCGAAGCGAAGAACGCTAAGGCTGTTCCAGCCATCCTCTGACCCACGACCACGCAAGGACGTTGTCGTCCCGCACGCGAGGATCGGTAATGGAGGATCTTGCGGCGGACACTCCGGAATCTCCTCAGAGACCTTCATGAAGGTTTCATGAACGTGACCGCCAAGGATCAAGTCCACCCCCATATCACCGAAAGCACGGGCCAAGTAGGCAGCACGGGGAAGTGGCCGGCCCGCGTCCTTGCTGGGTGCAGGTACAAAGTTGTGATGAACGACAAGAAGACGGAGAGCATCCCGTTCGCCGGTCTCGAAAGCTTGACGAGCGAAATCGACCTGACAGTCGTCGACACGCCCATTGACGATAGCACGGAGCGGAGCAGCAGAATTCAACGAGACGATGATGGCCCCGTCGACCATAGTAACTGTATCTAGCGCTCGCTCTCCGGCAAAGCTTCTCCAATTCCCGAAGGGATCGAACAGACGTTCCCAAAATCGGTAAAGAGGGACGTCATGGTTACCGGGTGTCACAACAACAGGCCTTGCACCAAACCCGTCGATAATCGAACGGGCTGTAACGAACTCTCTCTTCTTCGCACGTTGTGTCAGGTCACCTGAGACTATTACTACGTCTGGGTCTATATCCTCTGCCAATTCCAGAAGTGCTTCCGCAGCTTCCGGCAGATACGGCTTCCCGCACTGGAAGTCCGAAGTATGCAGTACGGTCAACCGGTCAGACATATCAGGTCGGCTCCGGGGCCGCCCGCGTCTTCAAAACCCCCCAGACTCCGACCGCAACGATCGCGAGGCTGATTATCTGAGCGACAGTCAGGACACCAAAGAAGCGGTCGTCCTTGGCCCGCAGAAACTCAACCAGAAACCGTTCGACGCCCGCGCAACCCAGCCAGAGCATGAAGAGCCACCCCTTTTGATGTCCGTGTTCACGGATTCGCCAGAGAATGAAGAAGATCAGAGTGCTCATGCCGACCTCGTAGAGCTGGGTCGGGTGAACCGGGACAACATTTCCGTATTCCTCTATGAGAGCGGGGTCTACGGTGATACCGAACATTTGCTCAATATTCTGCACGGTAGTCGCCGGTGCGCCCTGTGGGAAACGGACTCCGAGGAAAGAGTCGGTTGGTAGGCCCCAGTCGTCACCAACGAGAAAGCACCCAATACGCCCGACGGCGTACGCCAAGGCCAACGCAGGCGCAATGAGGTCAGCCATGACCGGCACCGAAAGTCCCTGGCGACGGATCTCCCTTATAACCAACGCCGTAGCGAGCAGAAATCCGCCGTACCACACCAGTCCGCCGCGAGAAAAAACCATCCTTATTGGGTCTTCGATCAGACTGGGGAAATTCAGAAGCAGATAGTACACCTTCGCTCCTAGGATTCCTCCAATGACCGCCATGAAGACGAAGTCCCAAGCCTTATCGGGGTCCTCGTTGACCCGCTGAAGCTCAGCTCGCAAAACGTAACCCGCCGTAAGGAAAGCAAGTAACATGAACACCCCGAATGAGGTTATGGGCTGCCCCCCAAGAAAGGGGACCCATTGGGGCATTTGGAAGAAAACCGGATACATATGCCGTCTAAGTTTTGGGGAGGGTTATTCCGCGGGAGCCGTCCCGAAGACCAGGGAAATCTAGAGACGCCCATGCATTCTGATCCAAGGGGGCGCTCTCTCCTTTCTCGAAACGGAATCGCGCAGCTCTAGCAATCATCGCCCCGTTGTCGAGAGAGAGCCGCAAAGAAGCATGATGCACAGACCGGGGTCCCGTCTCTGCATCGAGTTCTTGGATCCTTCTTTCCATCTCTTGGCGCAGATGTACGTTCGCACTGACACCTCCCCCGAGGACTACCCGCCCGCATCCTGTTTCACGCATGGCCCTAAGTGTCTTGGAAACCAGTACGTCAACCGCTGCATCTTGGAAGGCCGCTGCCACGTGTCGGGCCTCATCTGACAGGGAGTCGCCCAACTTCGTCGTCAAGTCGATGACCGCAGTTTTTAAGCCACTGAAAGAGAAGTCGTAGAACGCCGGATCTTCGACAGTCTGGTTCCGACGCAGCATCGGCCTTGGCAGCCGGTGCCTCTCCGGGTCACCGTCCTCTGCAATCCGCTGGACCGCAGGGCCACCGGGATACGGAAGACCAAGAAGCTTGGCAACCTTGTCAAACGCCTCGCCTGCCGCGTCATCCCTGGTTTTTCCTAGAAGCTCGTATTCACCCCAGGCCGTCACGTACAACAACAGCGTATGCCCACCCGAGACCAAAAGAGCGATAAAAGGGGGCTCAGCCTGTGGGTCCTCAAGCACGGGGCCAAAAAGGTGTCCCTCCATATGATGGACAGCGACCCACGGTCGATCGAGAGCCCATGCTACCGCCTTCGTCCAGCATACTCCCACCAAAAGTGCACCAATCAGGCCAGGGCCAGTCGTCACACCGAACACATCGACGTCCTCAAGCGCAACCCCGGCTCTTTCTAGGGCCTCGTTGACCACGCTATCGACCTTCTGAAGATGAGCTCTCGCAGCCAGCTCGGGGACAACACCGCCGTATACCTCATGAACGTCCTGCGAGAGAATGACATGTCCGAGAATCCGGTTATCACCGTCAAGCACCGCCGCCGCCGTCTCATCGCAGGAAGTCTCGAGACCGAGCACAAGCGGTCTGCTAAGGAGGCTCACTGAGAACCACCGGTGAGTTCGGCTCGATCCAGCACCCTGCGCACAGTAATTCGTTCGTTACCCGGAACCACCGTAACGAGACTTGGAACGCCTTCGATACGGACCGATACGACCCTCTCCTCGCCTGGGGTCAATCCCTGGAGATACTCGGTCGGAACCCACGCGAGAAGGCGCTCCGGAACGAGTGAGGTCACCAGCGTACGTGCTCCGGCTAATCGCACCTGAATGATAGCCGGACTAACGATCAGCTCAGGCTCACCTGGATTAGCTATGGCCTGAACCGAAATCCCATCTAAGACACGCTCTACCCGATCTTCTAAACGCACACCCAGGGTCGCCGTCATCGGCACTACTGAAGTACCAAGAAGCCCTATCGTGTCTACAGCAACGGTATAAACTCCCGACCTAGCTACATCAGACCAGTCGAGGGCCACGAGTCTCAAGGAGTCGATGTTCATGACCGAACTTCGCGGACCCCGGACACGAATAACCCTCGGATTGACCTCAATCGGAGCAGAGAGAGCCAACTGGTCATGGACACGACCCACGAATCGGGTTGCAACAGGAATCAGTCGGGTCTGCGCCTGCTCAAGTGAGACGCGGATCGCAGAGGGAACCATCGATTCCACAATGAGGCCGGTCGACTCACCCAGGTCTACCCATTCCCTACGAAGCGAGATGACCGTATCACGCGACCCGACCGACGCCACCGGAACACGAATACTCATTCCCTCTCGTGCCAGGCGGATAATATCCCGTGCGGTACCACCAAGACGAACGTCTATTTGGGAAGGACTGGGGACTGCAGAAGTAGTCCATGCTGTATCGGCTACATGAACCGAAACGGGTACAGCAGTGAACGTCTCTCGATTCGACGGCTCCGTCTGGACTAACGCCCATAGGAATATGGAGAGCGCCAGGGCGGACAGCTTCAGCAGTCCGTTGTGCACCAGCGCCTGTTTCGAAGTAACCAAAACGTCGCCTCAGTCTGAGACTAGGAGCCTACGAATAAGCTCCACATTCTCAGACGCGTTCCAGTCGGTTTCCCCGGCGACCTTCTTGTAAATGACCCCATCCTTACCTATCACGAAACTCTCCGGAACCCCCGTTGTCTGATAGATCTGTTGAATGTCGCCACTCGGATTCTGCAAGATTGGGAATGTCAGCCCCAACTGCTCGGCAAACGCAGCTAAGTCCCCTCCCTCACGACCAAAAAGATCGAATTGTCCTGCCGGCGCGTCGATACTCACTGCAAGGATCTCGAAATCCTCACCGGTGAAACGATCATACAGGCGCTGCATGGAGGGCATCTCGGTAAGACACGGTCCGCACCAGGTAGCCCACACGTTGACTAGCAAGACATCCTTTCCTAGAAAATCTGAAAGGCTGACCTCCGAGCCATCCATGGCAAGCATAGTGAACTCCGGTGCCTCGCTACCCGTGATCACAGGCCGATAGTTCTCACGACCCACCCACGCGGCCAGAACTGTCGCCACGAAGGCTGCGATAGCCCAAAAATAGGGTGATCTGACCAAGAAACGCTTCATCTTTAGTGTTTTATGGGTTGAGTCGTCTGCCGTGTTCTGCTCACGTAACGGTTCATCTTTTAATCTGCCCCCCCGCGCCGACCCACTTTCAGTCGGACCCCACTACCACGCTCAAGTTCACTGGCCGCGGCCGGTTCCTGCTCAACCACAACACCCTGATCTCTACCGAAACGAAATACCTCCTCGACTTCTATCACGTCGAGGCCCAGCGAATCCAATAAAATCTCTGCCTCCGCCTGCTTAAGACCTAAGACCGCGGGCATGAGCACCGAGGGTGGTCCGGTGCTCACTATTAGCCTGATCTCGGCCGGAAGCGCCACCAT
Organism: Gemmatimonadales bacterium UBA7835; assembly: GCA_002500925.1. Classification (GTDB taxonomy): domain Bacteria; phylum Gemmatimonadota; class Gemmatimonadetes; order Longimicrobiales; family Gaopeijiaceae; genus UBA2589. The sequence goes on from DLTN01000048.1 coordinate 27,851, forward strand.
GCTGTCCGGCGGGGGAGACAGCCCTACTACCTGCCCGCGAACCTCCTCGGCTTCGACAGAATCGACTTCTACTACAAAGCCGCCTGTCTCAAGCACAACGCGCGCGCTTGCTTGGTCAAGACTTAAGACATCCGGGACTGACCTCATCTGCGGACCTATGCTCATTGTAACGTAGACCGGCTCATCCGGGCGACTTACCTGCCCGGGTAAAGGAGACTGGCCTAGCAAAACCCCTGCAGCTACGGTCGGGTGCGTGATCGAGTCAGTCTGTCCAAGTTCAAGTCCTGCCCCAGCCAATCGCTCCTCAGCACTCGCAAGGCCGAGGCCTCGCACGTCAGGAACTTCATAGAGGTCACCCGTTGGTGGCGGCGCAGGAAAGAAAACCCTGGTAGCCAAGCCGTAACCAGCACACCCTCCCCCTATAACCAACACGACGAAGCCTCCGAAAAGTATTCGGCCACTGAGCGCTGCTAGGCCGACGCCTCCTTTAACTCTGCCTCCAGTCCCGTCCCTATCCGACGAGGAACTGTCTCCGACACGCTGTGACTGATCCCGACCCGAAAACCCGCCCGTTTTGCGTTTTCGGCGCTTTCGGTTCCGTCCCAGTGAGTCTCCTAGCTTCATAGAGCCTTCCTCAGGCGTGCCCCAAAAGAACCATCATAGCCAGAACGCCATGGCTCGACACGTAAAAACCCCTCCGAATCAACGAACGCTCCCCCAGGATCTTCATGTGTGAACGCTTCACTCGGTTCAATCACGTATTCCGGGTGCCCAGCGAGGAAGTCACTTACACACCTCTCGTTCTCTTCTGGCTCTAAGGTACAGGTCGAGTAGACAAGAATACCTCCCGGGCGGACGACATCGGCTGCTGCGTCCAGCATGCTACGTTGGAGCGCCGCCATTTCAGCAATCCCCTCCTCCTTCAACCTCCAGCGGGCGTCAGGGTGTCTAGCTAGAGTGCCTGTGCCGGTGCACGGGGCATCAACCATTACCACATCTGCCGCCACTAGTGGTAAGCTATTGGCGTCAGCGACGACCAACTCCAATGGCCGCTCAGTGCGGTGCGCGTTGTCTTTGACCATTCGCATACGTGATTCCGACCGATCAAGTGCAATGATCCGAGCGGCTCGATCCGACAGCGCAAGCGCTTTGCCGCCCGGGGCCGCACAAAGATCAGCAACAATCGTGCCTGACGAAACATCCGCGTAACGCGCTACAAGATTTGAGGCTGGATCTTGGACAATAGAAATCGGAAGAGCACGCAACGCCGAAGCTACTGAACTAGTATCGGCCAGGCGGAGACATGGACTCCACTCCGCTGCTAGCGAGGCCTCAACCCCATCTTCTGCTAAGCGTGCTAAAGCCTCCTCGCTGTTCATCCCTATGGGGAGAATAGACGTCGGAGGCCGGCTATTGTCATGTTCTAAAAGCCTCCGAACATCAATCACGTCGTAGCGTGAGAGCCATCGCCGAACAAGCCACTCTGGATGGGAACCCCAAGTCGTTAATGCCAAGAGCGAATCCATGTCTTCCGGTGGCACCGCAGCATCGGCTGCAACCCTGCGGAGGACGGCATTCACAAAGCCAGTCGGTCGTGCTCCCGCCTCTACCCGTACTTGGTCTACTGTGGCTGACACAGCAGCATAAGCAGGTACCGACTCCATGTAGTGAATCTGATAGGTGCCGAGACGCAGGAGTTCCAGAACTGCTCCATCGAGTTCTCTGAGTGGCCTAGACACATGTGCCTCAAGCAGCCCATCAAGTCGTCCTCTGAGGCGGGTCGTTCCCCATGCTAGCTCATGAGCAAATCCACGCTCTCGTGGCTCCAACGAATCGGCTATGTCCGAGAAGGCCCGATGGAGACGCCTGCCTCGTTCGGCCTCGACCCGAATTGCGTACGCAGCCGCCCGACCGGGCGTGACCCCGGTCAGTCGAGCATGCCCTCAATCGGCGATGACGGAACAGCAATCTCACTCGACGGCATGCGACCCGCCAAGTACGCTAGCCGGCCAGCAACGACTGCGTGCTTCATCGCGTGGGACATTCGAACCGGGTCGTCCGCGGCCGCTAGCGCAGTGTTCATGAGCACACCGTCCACACCCTGCTCCATCGTCACGCAGGCGTCGGACGCTGTTCCCACACCCGCGTCTACTATTACGGGCACCTTGAGACGAGCCTTGATCTCTCGAATGAAATAAGGATTCACGACACCAAGCCCACTACCTATCGGGCTTGCGAGCGGCATGACCGCAACGCACCCAACGTCTTCGAGCCTTAGGGCGGTGATTAGGTCATCGTTCGTATACGCCATGACCTTGAAGCCTTCGTCTGCAAGAGTCTTTGCAGCTTCGAGTGTCGCGTGAACATCAGGCAGAAGGGTACGTTCGTCACCAATGACCTCCAGCTTCACGAACTCATTGAAACCAGCCGCTCTAGCTAACCGGGCGTATCGCACAGCGTCGTCGGCTGTGTAACAGCCCGCGGTATTCGCAAGCAGAAAGAAGTCCTGCGGATCTAGATGATGCAGGATAGCCTCGTCTTTGCTGCGGTCTAGGTCTACCCGCCTCACCGCGACCGTCACCATCTCTGCTCCTGATGCTCGGATGGCGTCCACCATGATCTGGTTCGACTCATACTTTCCCGTCCCCACAATCAAGCGGGACACAAACTTCGTGCCACCAATGTAGAATGGGCCATCTAGGGCTCGGGCATCATCCATTGATGTGTCGGTACTTGTCATTTCAACCCCCACCCACAAAGTGGACGAGCTCGATCATATCGTCTTGAACCACCTTAATCGCATCATAGTTCTCTCGATCAAGAATTTCTCTGTTCAACTCCACAACCACCATGCCCGGGTGAAGCTCAAGAGCTTCGAGCAGAGTCGTCACCGTATGCCCCGCCCCGAAAGACTGGCGCTTTCCGTTGAGCTGAATGTCGATGCTCGTATCTGGGGTCATCAGGGCTCTCCGGTGTCCGCTTGAAGCATAGAAATGTACTCGCTCGAAGCCTGAGACGGAGACTCTGCGCCCCATACGCCGGACATGACAGCGACACCCCAAGCACCCGAAGCTAGCACGCCCGGGACCCTTTCAATCATGATGCCACCGATGGCAATCACTGGGACGTAATCGGCCAAAACAACAAGCTCTTTTAATGTGTGAAGCCCGAGACCTGGTCGCTCTGGGTGAGACGCTGTCTCAAATATGTTACCCAGTATAATCCAAGAAGCGTCCACCTCACGAGCCGCAGACACCTCAACTGCATCGTGGCACGATGCACCAATCGTGGATAAGGGGACCAATGTCCGTGTCTCACTCACAGACAGTGACCGACGTCCCAGATGAACGGCGTTCAGTCCAACCGCCATCGCAACGTCGATGCGATCGTTTACAATCAGATGCGCCCCGCTCGCCTCGGCAACAGCCTTCAAGTGCAAAGCAAGATCATATAAATGATGACCACTAGTTGCCGGACCACGCAGGTGTAAACACACTGCGGCGCCACCTTCTTCAAGGACCTCAGTCGCTCGACTGACGAAGCTTGGATCGCTTAAGACATGGTCGTCAGTGACAACGTGAAATCTCGGAACTAAACTCACACTAACCGCTGACCTGCATTAACGCCCCGTCCGTTAATCCAGTCAGAAACTGGCATACGTTTCCTCCCCGGCGGCTGTGCTTCAGAAAACGCCACCGCCCCTGAGGCACACCGAACCACCACGCCGTCTGAGACCGTCGCTCGGATCACCAAGCCACCATCACTGTCCCCTGGGATGGTTGGCCTAACATTATCCTCAAGAAACTCTCTACCGAGTGCCCTGACCCTCGCCTCACCCCACACAGCGGGCCGGAAAAGTTTCACAGGCGCGTCGCCTAATTTTGTCCACGCACCAGGGACCGCATCCATCGCCCTAACATGCGCTGACACCTCGTGCGCTGGTCTTGTCCAACTAATACGAGCCACGTGGCGCGACACCTTTGGAGCAAATGTAGCTGCGGTATGGTCCTGTTCTTGCTCATCAGTCGCCCCTTCACTGATCAACGCTAACGCCTCGACCAAAGCCACCGCTCCGATTCCCGACAACCGGACCGTCAACTCACTCGCTGTCTCGTCCTCCAAGATCGGCTCTGCTACCTGACAGATAATCGCGCCGGAGTCCATTCCTGCTGCCATGCGCATAATGGTCACACCCGTCTCTGAGAGACCACGCGCTATGGCCCAATTTATCGGAGCAGCGCCCCGGAGTTCAGGGAGCAGCGACGCATGTACGTTGATTGATCCCATAGGCGGAAGGTCGAGCACCTCCGGCCGCAGTATATGGCCATAAGCAACCACAACTGAGATGTCCGGCCCCAGTTGACCTATCTCCTCGAGGAACGCCTCTCCACTAGGAAGTTCCGGAGTGAACACCGGGAAATCCTGATCCAAGGCCACCTTCTTTACCGAGGAGGGCCGCAGCCTCCGTCCACGTCCTGCTGGTCTATCGGGTTGCGTCACCACGCCTACAATCTCGTAGCCCTCTGCTGAGAGTGCTCTGAGAGAAGGCACACTGAAGTCCGGAGTACCCCAAAACAAGATCTTCACCCGGTATCAACCGATGCTTCCGCCTCAATCTTCTTCCATTTCTTTAGAAGCATTCGCCGTTTGAGCATCGACACGCGGTCGATAAAAAGGATGCCGTCGAGATGGTCAATCTCGTGTTGGAGCGCTCGAGCTAAGAGGTCATCAGCCTCAACAATGATGTCATTTCCGTCAGGATCTTTCGCTTCGACTCTCACGGATACGGGACGCTGAACGACCTCTTCCAAACCTGGAATACTCAGACATCCCTCGGATTGCTTAGCGACCTCCTTGCTCTCCCAAGTCACGATAGGATTGACCAGCGCTAGGGGCTGTTGCTCAAGCTCACCATCATCATGACCTCGCAAGCCCACGACGATCACCCGGAGTGAGAGCCCGACCTGGGGCGCAGCCAGACCGATTCCATCGGCATGGTACATCGTTTCGAACATGTCACGGATGAGCGCTCCTAGGTCCTTATCGAAGACAGTAACATCCTCGGCCGGAGCGCGGAGCACGGGGTCTCCCATGTAAACGATTTCGCGAATGGCCATCAGGTACTCCCCCCTACTCTTCTGACCTCATGTTCAAATGATCCTTCTCCTCGAGCACACTGGCTACGCGGCCGCGATCAACCGTGACTCGAGTACTTTCTCCTGTCCGGACAGTGAGACGGTGTCCATCAGAATGGATAACCGTTCCAATCAAACCACCGTTGGTGACAACCTCATCACCCTTCTTCACACCCTCAACCATCTTTTCGTGCCTCTTTCGCTCCTTCATCTGCGGACGGATCAGAAGGAAATAGAAGATTGGGATAATGAGTGCGAAGTTGAGCATCATACGGAGGCCGAAGTTCTGATCCGGCGCAGCCTGCAGCAGCAGCGTTATAGGCGTCACGAAGCCTTCCCCTCTTTTTTATAGCGTTCTAACCAGTCCCTGTGCCAATGGTCGAAGCTTCCGTCAATCACTCGACGGCGGGCCTCTTCACCTAGACGGACCAGAAACCGGAGATTGTGAATCGAAATAAGTCGTAAGGGCAGCCATTCGCCCGATACAACCAGATGACGAAGATAAGCTCGATCGTAATGGGCGCAGGTATAGCAATCGCATTCCGTATCAATCGGACGGGTATCTGACCGAAACCGAGCAGCCTTAAGATTGATCTGACCCTCTATACTGGTCCAGGCAGTTCCATGTCGCGCGTTGCGCGTTGGGGCGACGCAGTCGAAAAGGTCGCAGCCTCGCTTTATGGCTTCGAGAAGATCATCTGGGTAACCGACACCCATCAAATAGCGCGGACGATCTTTTGGAAGAACATCGTCGAGCAGCTCGAGGGTCCTCCACATATCCGGCTTTGACTCACCGACACTTAGCCCTCCAATCCCGAAACCGTCCCAGTCATTTAGCGACATGAACTGTTCCGCATGCTCTCTTCGAAGGTCGTCAAAGACGTTGCCCTGAAGAACAGGGAAAAGACTTTGTTCCTTAAACTCACCCACCTGCTCCAACTCGTCGAACCGTATCCTACAACGCCGCAACCATTCGAGAGTCCGGCGGTTCGCTTGCTCAGCGGTCTGGCGATCGCATCCCCCAGGCGGGCACTCATCGAACGCCATTATGATGTCAGCACCAAGAGTACGTTGGATGTCCATGACAGATTCAGGGGTGAAAACGTGGCGAGATCCGTCAACGTGGCTCTGAAAGTCGACACCGTCGTCATGTACTTTGCGGGTGCCCCTCAGAGAAAAAACCTGGTAGCCACCACTGTCCGTTAAGATCGGGCCGTCCCAACGCATAAAGTCATGCAGTCCTCCTAGCTGCCGCACCAAATCTTGACCGGGCCTCAAGTACAAGTGGTACGTATTCGCTAGCACTACCTGCGCCCCCAGCTCTTTAACCTCCTCCATGATAAGGCTCTTGACCGTCCCAGCAGTCCCGACCGGCATGAAGGCCGGAGTCGACACACTTCCATGAGGTGTCGTTAAGGAGCCGGCGCGGGCAGAGCCCTCGGTTGCGGAAAGGGTGTAGTCAAACATGGCGGGAAAATGTAACCGCAAGGGCCGTGACGAGCCTGTTGCCCTATCATCTCTTTAACTGGCGCTACTTGCCAAAATCTAGAGCAAAGAAATGATGTAGGCTCAGTTGATCGGTCGATGGGGTTGTTTTTCCTGATCTTCAAGCCAACACGAGAAACGTGCTCATCCGCAAGAAGGCATGACCAGCATGGCGTCACCATACGAGTAAAATAGGTAGCGCTCGCGGACAGCTTCTGCATATGCCGCCATAGTGCGGTCGTACCCCCCCAAAGCGGCGACGAGCATAATCAGAGTAGACCGGGGGAGGTGAAAGTTAGTGAGCAGGCCATCAACCACCCGGAAGTTATAAGGTGGCCAAATGAAGAGGTCCGTCTGTGACCAACCAGGTCTCAACGAGCCATCATCTCGCGCGGCCGACTCAAGAGCGCGAACCGCCGTCGTACCGACCGCCCAAACTCTGCCACCATCCATTTTCGTGCGTTCGACCGCCTCGATCGCTGAGTCCGGAATGAAGTACCTCTCTACATGCATCGAGTGACCAGATGGGTGCTCGGTGTTGACCGGACGAAAGGTGCCCAGTCCCACATGAAGTGTTATCGCAGTCCGCTTTATGCCCTTTGTCTCGAATTCTTCAAGCAGATCATTTGTGAAATGCAATCCTGCGGTCGGAGCCGCAACAGACCCTCCAGTCCTCGCATAAACCGTCTGGTAGCGATCTCGGTCAAAAGGCTCTATTTCGCGATCGATATAGGGAGGCAGCGGCATCGAACCATTCCTCTCAATCGCCGTTTCGATGTCCAAATCACTCTTCAATCGTACCAAACGGTTTCCTGATGGCAGTACCTCGAGAATTTCGACACTCAGCTCGGTCCCTATTTCTACCACATGCCCCGCTCGAAGCTTCCTGCCGGGCCTGACCAGTGCCTCCCAGAGTGCAGGGTCCTCCCCCGAGCCGCTGCGCTTTAACAGCAGAACTTCCGCCTGGGCGCCCGTAGTTTTCTGCCCATTCAATCGCGCCGGTAGGACCTTGGACTCATTCACAACCAGTAGGTCACCAGGGCTTACCAAGCTCACAAGATCCCGGATCGTGTGATGCCCGAACTGGCCAACTTCGGGGACGACAAGAAGGCGAGCCTCGTCTCGCCTTTTAGCAGGACGCTGCGCAATCAACTCACGCGGCAACTCGTAGTAATAGTCGGAGACCTTATCACTCACGGCGCGTACTCAGCTGATCGCCGGATAGGGCCAGCCTTACTCCTTCTCGGTGAACAGAGATGCCTGGTTCCCATGATCAGCATCCTTCCCCGAGTCGGGCAGCGTATATCCAAGGTGACGGAATGCACGCTGCGTAGCCACACGCCCTTGAGGCGTGCGTTGCAGAAATCCCTCCATAATGAGGAAGGGCTCGTAGACCTCTTCTAGGGTAGTCGGGTCTTCGCCCATAGCGACAGCCAGTGAGTTTAGTCCAACTGGCCCACCCTCAAACTTTTCAATCAGGGTCTTCAGCACGTGTCCATCCATCTCATCGAGCCCGTACTCATCGACATCAAGAAGCTTTAAAGCCGCCTGAGCCACATCTCGATCTATGCTGCCGTCAGCTCGTACCTGAGCGTAGTCTCGCACCCGCCTCAGAAGTCGGTTAGCCACGCGCGGAGTTCCCCGTGATCGTCTCGCGATCTCTTCGGCCCCGTCCTCTGTGGTATCGATGGCCAGAATGTCAGCACTTCTCCTGACAATCGTTACTAGCTCGGCGGGAGGATAGTAGTTCATACGCTGCACAATCCCGAAGCGAGCCCGCATAGGTGCAGTGAGCGATCCGAACCGGGTAGTGGCGCCCACCAAGGTGAAACGCTCAATCTTCATGGTCATTGTCTGTGCTTTAGGACCGTCTGACAGCCGAATATCTACCTGCCAGTCCTCCATCGCCGGATAAAGAAACTCCTCAATGATCGGACGAAGCCGATGGATCTCGTCGATAAATAGAATGTCACCCTCGCGCTGGTTCGTGAGGATACCCACCAGGTCGGCCGGCTTCTCAAGTACAGGGCCAGACGTCGTCTTTATGTTGACCCCCATCTCCCTTGCAAGCAGCGTGGCCAGGGTTGTCTTACCCAAGCCCGGAGGGCCATGGAAGAGCACGTGGTCAAGTGGCTCCTTCCTCAGTTGTGCAGCCTCGATCGCTATAGACAAGGCTTCACAGACCTTCCCTTGCCCGATGAATTCGGAAAGGCGGGTTGGTCGGAGCGATGGCTCTACCTGAGCGTCCTCCGAGAGCGACTCGGGCGTCGTAATCTGAGTGTGCTCAGTCATAATCTTTTTACCCCGCTAGAACTCGTCGGATCAGTTCATCAGTCGAATCCGGCGCTCCCTCTTGAAGCACTTCTCGAACCGCTTTGTCCGCATCAACGAATGAATACCCAAGCGCGATAAGGGCCTGAACGGCCTCCTCTGCCCCACTGGACGTGCCGACTTCTCCTGCAGAAGTCGGAAGGACCGCCAAATCGGCAACTTTGTCGGCAAGATCCAACGCAATCTTCTCTGCTTTCTTTTTTCCGATTCCGCTGATCTGCTGTAAAGCAACCGTATCCTTTTCGACAAGCGCACGCGCCAATCGGCCAGCGGAATAGGTGGACATCATCGCTAGGGCGACCTTGGCCCCTACACCGGACGCCGTTAGCAGACGCCGGAACAGAGATCGCTCGTGATCGTCGATAAATCCATAAAGAGCCACCGAAGTCTCGCTTACAACCTGCACCGTCCGAAGCTCGATCGCTCCTCCCGTTGAAGGGAGACGTTCAATGACTGATAGCGGTGCCTCGACCTCGTATACGACTCCCCCCTTCGTCTCAATTTCGACCCAATCTCCATCCCGACTCAGCAGAGTTCCTTGCAGCCGGGAAATCATGTGAGGACACTCCCTACCATGCAGTGGCACAACGCAGCTGCCACACCGTCGGCGGCGTCAGCCGGAGTAGGGATTTTCTTCAGCTTGAGCTGCTGCTGTACCATAAAGCCAACCTGATCTTTTGTTGCGTTACCGGTCCCGGTGACGGCTTTCTTGATCTGCCGGGGCGCATACTCAGCAATCATAACTTCGTGATGAGCAGCAGCCAGAAGAATCGCACCACGAGCGTGTCCAAGCTTCAGGGCACTCTGAGCGTTCTTCCCTTGAAATACTGTCTCTACAGAGACCGCATCAGGTTCATGCCGACCAATCAGCGCGAAAACGGCATCATAGATTTCTCGAATCCTGACCTGAAGTGGTTCACTGGTAGAAGTTCGAATCACGCCGCACTCGACCAAAGACACGGATGAATCTGACGCCCGGCGCACGACGCCATACCCTGTCGCCGCGGTCCCTGGATCGATTCCTAGGACTAGACTCACATCGCCTCGGCGAGAACTGCTTCATCGATGTCTGCGTTTGAGTGGACCTTCTGGACGTCATCTAGTTCGTCGAGCGCCTCGAGAAGCTTTACCAACTTTGAAGCCTCCTCGCCGGCCACCGCTACTTCGTTCTTCGGGATCCTGGTGAGCTCGGCTGACGAGAATTGAATGCCGGCATTCTTGAGACCCGCTTCTACCGAGCTGAAATCCGAGACCTCCGAGGTCACTATGAACTCTTCGCCATCTCCGGCGACGTCTTCCGCTCCTGCCTCAATCGCAGCCTCGAAGACGTCGTTCTCAGAATGCTTCGATGCTTCAATTACGATCTGACCCTTCCGTTCAAACTGCCACGCAACCGAACCATCTGTCCCAAGACTACCATCACATTTTGATAGAGCGTGACGGATATCGGCCACCGTCCGATTAGTGTTGTCCGTTAGACACTCAATGTAGAGCGCTACACCACCCGGCCCGTAACCCTCATACGTCACCTCCTGGTAGTCGACGCCTTCGAGTTCACCGGTACCTTTCTTTATCGCCCTCTCGATGTTCTCCGCTGGCATCGATGCGGCCTTGGCTGTCTCCACCCCTAGCCGGAGACGGGCGTTGAACTCTACGCTCCCGCCTCCCTCCTTGGCCGCCACTGTGATCTCACGTATCAACTTGGTGAAGAGCGCTCCTCGCTTCGCGTCATTAACGCCCTTCTTACGCTTGATCTTCGACCACTTGTTATGGCCAGCCACGAATCCTCCAAAGCATCTCGGTCGAGGACACTCGACCTCAGTTCTCACATACTCAAACCAACATTACGCCAAAAGCCGCGAGGCTTCCTTTTGTAAAAGGCTTACTCCACTTCAACAGACCTTACAGCTTCGACTATAGAGTACGTGTTTTTCAGGATTGCCACAGGTGTTCCAGACCCTTTAACAAGAGACATCTCTGATTCTGAAGTACCCGCTCACAATGAACATCCCTGTCAACTATCGAAATAGTTTCCTGTTATTTCAGCAGCTTAAGAGAAACTACTGCATCTCTTTCATGTGCTTGATGTAGAAGTTTCAGAAGTAGCTCTATCATTCGCCCACTCATGTGCATCGGCGAAAAGATCGTGTGTGTGCAGGTATCTAAAGGTTCCGGCTCGACCCCCCAGCCTTAGGTTTTCGAACGAGCCCATATACTCCAATAGCCTGGACGCCGTCCCTGCGGCATTAAGATCCAGAATCGGGTAAGCGTTGGAGAGCCTAACGCTGTGGACACCAGTGATGGGACCCAGTTCTAGCCCGGTCGCAGGGAGCGCCCTCAGCACCTCTGTCTCAAAATCGTTATCAGACATCATCCACCACTTTTCCTGGTCCGAGCATGGAATTTCGAGAACGATGGCAGTAGATCCGACGGGTGCCATCTCCGAGCTTCGATTCTTAGGCTCGTACAGTCGAGTGAAAGGGATAGACTTTTCGGGGAAATACAGTGACGCCGAGCTTGAGACCGTGTCTTGATCAAGCCTTACAATGCAGAGCCTCAAGTGACGATAACTCAGGGATCGAGCGGCCCGCCTGATACTTTCTTCGGCTGGCGGGTCGAGTAACTCGACTAGTCGGGGCAGAGGAATCGTGCTTACTACTTCACCTTGGACCTGTTGGCACTCGCCCAAGACATCTAATGAAAGCACTCTCTGACCGTCGTGAGTGATACGAGTTACAGGCGCATCAGTATGCAAATACTCTTCACCGATATGGTCCACGAGTGCATCGACGAGCATACCGAAGCCGCGCGTGGGATAATAGAAAGCACCATCGAGGTGCCTCGTCGTCGCACTCGCGCCCAACAACAACTCCCGAAGAACGGAACCTAGCGTCAGGCCACTGAGGCGACCCCCAGCTACCTTCGGGTCAAGTTCATCGGCTCGCCGGCCCCAAAGTTTCTCCGAATAGTTGAGTAGGAAATTCCCAGCGAGAGTAGGCCCATACCGAAGAACAGCCAGCTCCTCGAAAGTCGTTGGAGTGTCGACTCGGTTAGGGATGATATTCTCTGCTAGAACCCGAAAGAGCCCTTTGGGGCCCATGCGTATAGCAGCGTTTAAAGGTTTGAGTGGAAAGTCGATCCCGCTCCCTCGCCATATAATCTGACTCGGTGCCTCCACCCTCCTCAGGTCAGACCCCAGGAGACGATGGAACGCCTCGGTAGCAACAGTATTCCGATCGTGGAGCCGATGAGCCCCCGTATCGACTAACGCTTCCCCGAATCTAAGCGTCCTTCCGTTACCACCGAGAAAAGGTGCCGCCTCAAATAACCTGATCCGCTCGCCTTCTAGGTTCGCAAAGTAAGCGAAAGCGAGCCCCGCTAGCCCTCCACCCAAGATGGTCGTGGGGGTCGAGTGTGGGTGAGCGTTAGTGGCCTGATGTGTATACATAGAGAGGGATCTCGGGCCACATGCGATTAACAAAGGGATTGTGATAAAAGGTCGACTTCGTTTCCGGGGTCTCATTTTCCAAACGCATTCCGATAGAGACAATCGGAAAACCCGCTTCTCGATCCGAGTTGAGCAAAGCCATCGCTTCCCGGTCATCCACCTCTACGAAAGTTGCATCAACCCCCTGGACCTCAAGCATGAAGGTCACCAGAGGTACGGCCACTACCGTCAAGTCCGGCTCAGCCTCTGAGATGACTCTCACGTGCTCAACTACCTGAGCGATCGCTGTCGGCTCTTTATGCTGAGCTACCAAGACCATCGCTACTAAGGCGTACGCTAGAACTCCAGAAGCAACTATCCCACGCCCTATTCTTTTTCGCACCACCTCTACAGCCCCAATCGATAGCACCAAGAGAGCGACAATTAGCAGAGGCAGCACGTGCCGACTTTTGTAGAGGACGTTCTGGTAGAGCACCATCCAAATCGAGTATAGAACGACACACGGTAAGAGCCATCGCAGCGCAAAGGCTGACCAACCCCGATCTCGTGACTCAAACTTTTGAGTAGTCAGCGCCACGAATAATACTCGGCCTCCAATAGCGCTGACCGCGACAGCGACCACAGCGGTAAGCAGGTGCCGGCCAGGGAGCCATGCTCCGAGACCGTCAGCCCAAATAGCCTCAATAGCCCGGCTAATACGGCCACCGGAGGAAATCGACTCTGAAAGGACCGTCCCTCCAAATTCCGTGAAATGACCGACTGTCTGTCGCCCCGCCGCACTGATCATAGGCTCCCATCCCGTGTAGGCGATTAGTGGGACGAACCACACCAAGGTCCCGATAACCGTAGAACCGAATAGTGCGGCCCTGGCCCTCGGGACACTCCAAGCAACTCCGGCTAAAGGAATCAACGCAAACGGAACGTAAGAAAGCCGCAATCCCCCTAGCAGTCCGAACAAGGTTCCGGCTATGAGAGCGTCAGCCGTCCGCCCTTCACGCATCGCACGGATCGCAAACCCTACCGTCGCAAGAACCACAGCTGCACCTAACAGGTCAGGCATGTACCTGTTGCCGAGTAACCACACCATAGGGTTCCAGAGCACCAACACCGTCCACGCTAAACCCTCGGGCGAGCGTAGTCGATTCCCTGGGAGCAGGAGGAGACCTGCTGCGACTAGCAACACAGTTGCCAAACCACCTACCACTGCAAACGCCACAGAGAAACTGCCGGTAAGCACATAGATCGGCTTAACGATGGCCCAGAACACTGGATAACCAGGAAAGTGTGGTTGCAACGCAGTAAGATCGTACTTGTCCGCGACCGCTAGGGCGAAACGAATACTGTCCGGATCTTCGAGGTATGTGACTCTTGTGATCAGGCGCGTGATAACACACCAAACGGCAAGCAAAGCCCAAAGCGGGGCCTCCCCCCAAGGGGAGACCCCGCCAGTTGATTCTCTATCCAGTCGCATACGCGACAGGATGCCTTACAGACTACCAGTCCGCCATGTTTGCGTCGGAGAACCCATACGCAGCCTGGAAGATGTCCTTGGCCGCCTGGAGGTCTGCTAGGTACGCATCGGCCTCCGTCGACCCCACCGCGGCATATACCGGAGCATTCCCCATTAGGGCATGCAACGCTATCACCGATGCCTCAGAGATGATCGCCATCGGACCACCGGTAGCGTCACCGCGGTATCCGAACTGGAGAGCGAAGGTGAAGCCCTTCATCTCGCCCCAGTGCTTGTTCAGGTCGTAGTTGTTCTTACCCGCGATTTCGGCAGCCGTCAGAGTCGCCATATCATCCATGGTATCGTTGATATAGTGAACCGCCGTAGCCGCAAGCACTTTCTCAAAACCTTCCGAAGCGGCCTTACGATGAGTCGCCAGGGCGGTCATGTCACCGTTTACGATCGCAGTCCGACCGGCTAAGAAGGCGTTAAATATGTCAGCGGTAAAATCGACGCCTGTGCCACCTTTGTCTCGCTTACCTGCATTACGTGAGATGCCGAAATTGTACTCGGTCGTGAAGGTGAGTGTACCGTCAGAGTTACTGTCCTTTGCGTAGTCACTCAGACTTCCTGCTAACTCTTCATCGGTGTAGCTCGCGTAATCGCGCGCCGCGCCGAAGTAGCCGTACGCCTCATCGAAACGGTGCTCCTGAACGGTATCGTCTGCCCCGTCGGAGCGTGGTTCTGTGTTATCACGATCCAGAATGTCTGCTAAATACTTACTGGACAGTTGGTCGAAGAGGAGCGCCCCAATCAGTACCTTATTAACCATCTGACTGAGATCGAGACCCTCCGCGGTGTTGTAGACTGCTTTCGTTCCTAGCTTGCTGGCGTCCGCAGCGTTCGTAGCTATCGTCGTAAAGAAGCTCTGCATGAGCTCATCAACTGTGATGTCGGCTGCGTTGCCCACGATTCCAGCACTGCCGAGCAAGACTTTGTCCGTTCCTTGGCGGCCCCTTATTTTCTTGCCCGACGACACGTCCTCGTAAGTCGTCGCGCTCGCAGTAAGACCATCAGGAACGGTAGTCAGGATATTCAAGCCTGTATCGGCATAGTCATAGATTCCGTTGAGATCTGCGACCGTGACCGCGGCAGCTCCAGCACTTGAGAGGCCACCGATCAAGATCTTCAGGTCCTGCAACTGAAGCTGTCGTGCGATCTGTCCCGAAATACCGACAGAACTCTCACCTGTATTAAAACGGCTTTCAAAATTATACGTCGTAGGAACCGTTAGCGGTGGTGGCGGTGCTGGATCTGGATCCGGAGTAGGGGCAGGAGCCACCGGTGTCGGAGCCGTCGGGGTCTCTTCGCTGCAACCCACACCTGCGATCGCAACCGTTGAGAGTAAAAGCAGTTTTCTGATGCTCATGACATTTAGACGTCTTGGTTGAGGTTTCGCTCAGACAGAACCCATCTAGAAGCTGTAACGCAGGCTCACATTCACCTGGCGTCGAGCTCCTGGAAGAATTCCTGAGCTTTGATTCGCAGCTGTCTGCCGCGGATTAGAGTGCAGACGAGACCCTATGTAGATCTCGTCTAGTGCGTTCTTGACTGTGACCTGGGCGACAAGAGCCTCCCCGATGGGCATCTGAAGGCTTCCGCCCATAACCGAGTACGCAGGTACAGGCCCGGTGTCGCCTCGACCCGTTGTGAAATCGAGATTTTCGAAGTCTGTAAAGACGTCACCCACATAGCGGTAGTCCGCCCGAAGTCTCGCTCCCCCAATTTGCTGGGTGACAGCCAGTGTAACGTTGTGGCGGGGAGCGTACGGGAGCTCATTCCCGGATATATCAACGCTTGGCACGTTGTTTACCACGGCGGACTGAATTCGACCGTCCAGCACTTCTGTCTGGAGGTAGGTGTAACTCACATGAGCCACGGGAGAGTTTTCCGAGGAGAAAGCTCGAAGCGATGAGGCAAGCTCAACCCCATACGTCCTAGCCATGCCGAGATTCCTAAAGGCAGTCCCGCGACCCGCAGCAACGAGATCTTCGATGCGCAAGTAGAAACCAGAGAGCTCTGTTGTTACAAGGCTTCCGGATGTGCGCAGTCCAGCCTCAAGATTCCAACTTTTCTCAGCTTCTACATCAAGGCCTCCATCCTCCACATCGCTTCCGAAGCTTACTACGTTCAGCGTGCCACTCGATGGCGGTGTAAAGCCACGATGGATGCCCCCAAAAATGTTCATTCCGCCGAGATCCCAGTTCAGACCTAGGCCTGGAAGTACGACAGCGGTGGTTCTGTCCTCTAGACGGCTCCCACTGAGTCGGTTGACGCGCTCCTGCTCAAAAAGTTCAAAGCGCACGCCAGGGGTCACTTCAAGCGCCCCCAAGCTGAGCCGCTCGCTGGCGAAAATGGCCAGCGCTACGGTCTCATAGTTCTGTGCTTTGGCCGTGACCTTTGCCGCCGTGTTGCTAGCGACAACCTCATTTTCAGCGTCATCTGGATCTGGCATCGTGTAGACGCCGACTCTCGCCGTCGGGCTATCACCCAAGACACGGTCATCTATAAAACGTTCTGCATGCAGCCTTGCGCCGATCTCAAGCTCTGCCCCGAGGCCACCAAGGCCGTGAGACCATGTGTAAGCCTGCTCAACTCCCGCGGCGTAGAAGGTCCGCAGTATACCAAAGTTGTCGCGTCCATTACCTATCCGGACCTTGTCGCCCGGGTCAAACGGCGCCACGAATGAAACCGAAGACGGATTCGATAGGTAGGCATCAAGTTGCGTCGCGCGAATAAACACATCGTTTTCTCGCCACCAACGCCGATCGAACACACTAAAGTAGGCACGCGTCAGTGCCGAAAGGTTCGGTCCATGAACCTTACTGTAGATCGCATCGAGTGAGGCGCGTCGGACTGAGAATTGGTCGTTTGTTTTCGGATTGAACGATGGGTCACTATTGAACGAAAACTCGGTTAGACCTGTATACGTGGCCCCAGATTCTTCGTAGTCACCGTTCGCCTTTAGGAACAGAGTGCTCCGAGGTCCCGTTCGAATGGTTGTCTTAAGGGTCCCGTTCAGCTGCTCGAACTCATTGTTTTGGCGGAATCCATCTCCGCGCTTACCTAAAAGCTGGATTTCTGACCTCATCCTCTCTGAGCCAAACCCACCCAGTTCAGCAAAAGCGCTGGCATAACCATTCGCCCCGAAAGTCAGTCCTACACTTCCACCTGGCTCGAGTCGAGGCCGACTCGTGATGTAATTGATGACCCCACCCATCGTTTGCGGGCCATAGCGGATAGCTGCACTCCCCTTGATAACCTCGACACCCTGGATGCGATCTACCGGGGGGTTGTAGTACATGTTCGGGTACACATAGACCGCTGGCTGGATCGGAATACCGTCCTCGAGAACCAAGACTCGCGATGAACGTCGCGGATTGAGGCCTCGAATCCCGATGGAAAGACGAGCGTTGCCGAATCCATCATCTGTTGCTCCGAAAATACCTGGCACCGACTCAAGCAACTCCTGAGTGCCAACTGCCTGAATCTGTCTCAACGCTATAGCCGGCACACTGGTGGCCGTCCCCGGAAGTCGCTCGTAGTTCTCTTCTTGCGGGGCTAAAACCTGAACGCCTCCGATCCGTAATGGGGCTGCCGTCAGGGTGATCTGAAGATCCTGAACACCCGCTGACAGCGGATCGATCGCAACCCGTGCGTCAGCATAACCCAAGGCACGGACGATCAACACGCGAGACTCTTCGGGCACTTGAAGTGTGAAGAAGCCTTCAGGGTCAGTGACCGTGCCTATAACCCTCCCCTCGATTTCTACGGACACAGTCGCACCAACGATCGCGTCCCCCGATTCCGATTCGACCACGCTTCCCGCCACCTCAGGGTTAACCACCTGCGCAGACACAGGAATCGGCGTCAGAAGCAGTACCAGTACGCAGAATCTTGCGATGACTTTGGCGACCATTCGCATGTTTGTCCTAGAAGCGTTTTGGGTTCTTGGGCAGAGCACGACGCTTGTCCTCATCCTCAGAGTTAGGAGGAAGGAGGGCTCCTTCAGTCGACTCCAAAACAGCGGGGCCCAGTTGGAGCATCCCGTAACTGCCCTCCTCGGGTCCCTCATCTGTTGGGTCGAGGATTGCATCGTCCTCGCAGGCCGCGAGGGCCACAACTAAAGCTGCTAACAGAAGGCGCATCAGAAAGATTTGATGTAGAAGGAAATTGATCCGATGATGGCTAGATGAGATTGAGAATGATTCTCAATCGGTACAGAAAGTGCACAGAATCATCACCCTTGTCCACCCCACTAAGAAGCAATGTCCCCGCTTCTCCCCATACGAATCCGGTCATCTAGCGTAGAACTCGATGATTGCCCTGTCGTCCACGATAAATGGGACATCAGCCCGGAGCGGTTCTGACTGAATCCTGAACAAGAAACCTTCATCTGTTCGGGTGATGTAGGTCGGCAGCTGGACTTGAGGAGGCCGCTGCACTGACTCAAGCACCTGAACGTTCTCTCTCATTTTATGAGCCAACTCAACTGTCTGACCCACGGAAAGTGAGTAGCCTGGTCGGTCGACTCTGGTACCATCGACCAGAATGTGGCCATGGCTAACCAGTTGGCGGGCCGCTCGCTCAGTGACCGCCATCCCCGACCGAAACACAGCGTTTGACAGCCGCTTTTCTAGCGCACTGAAGAGGGCATCACCCGTTACTCCGTCGTCGTGTGCTGCATCTCGGAAGTACCGACGCATCTGTCGTTCTGAGAGATTGTAATTGAGCTTGACTTTTTGTTTCTCTTCCAAACGACGGCGGTACTCGCTGACCTTACGGCGCTGCCGCGTCTGTCCATGCTGACCAGGGGGATAGGGCCTCCTGTCAGTTCTTTTTCTCGTCAGGCCAGGAATATCCGTGCCCAGGCGGCGAATTTTTTTCAGTCGTGGCTCAGACATAGTCACAATTAGCTGTAGGGGGCGGGCCCGCGTACAAAAGCCCATCGGAGAATTCTTCACCTAGCTCCTCAAACGCCTCCTCGATCAACCCTGCTAGCTCGAAAAGCTCTTCCGCGGAGAAAGCAAACGCCGCTGGCTGGTCCAACACCAGCAGATACGGGCGGGCATCAGTAGTTGTAATCGACGTCCCGATGAGCCTATGAACGGCATCTCGGACCTCGGAGAACGACCCCGCGTCCACATTGATTACGGCATTGCCGTAAGCGATCTCCACGTCCCCGCAACAACCACAGCGCGTAATCGCGCCGGAGCTGCAGGATGATAAGGCGCGCGTTCCACTGGGAGCCGGAAAGCGTTGAGTAGGTAGCATTTTATTGTCCACGTTCTGAGAATGAAAACCATTCTCATCTAATTGAGCGGACCAGATCCTACCTATTCCCGCAATCGAGGTCAACAACCCAAATCAACCCGGATAAGGAGCCACAAACCGAATAGGAATTTTTTATGGACTCGACTGCTGCGTTACTCGATCTAGGGGATACCTGACAGAACGCATTTCCTAGACAATAAGGATTGGCTGATCGGCTTGGCTGGACTTTCGGAATGGATTACGAGGTAGCCTTCCGAAACCACGCCATGAAACGAGAGAGCCCTTCTGGGAAGTGAGTTTTCGGTCGATACCCCAAAACCGCATGGGAATGAGTCAGGTCAGCACGAGTTGAATGCACATCGGCCGCGTGGGGCTGCAGTCTCTTGACCATAGGTAACAAACCCATCTCCCTCCCAAGCGAATCTATCAGTTCCCGCAATAGCACAGTTTTCCCCGCACCAACGTTGAAAACGTCAAAGGTTCCCTTTTCGGTCCAGTCCAAAGCACAACGAACTGAATCCACTACATCATCGATAAAGGTGTAGTCACGACCACTACTGCCATCACCAAAAAGTGGAAGTTGATCCCCGTTACAGAGGAGCCGAGCGAACTTGTGGAGAGCTAAATCCGGACGCTGTCGGGGACCATACGCGCTGAAAATGCGGAGACAAGCTACACCGAGCCCCCTCGTTCCAGTCTCTGCCTCCATCATCGTTTCCCCTAGTCTCTTAGTCTCCGCATAAGGAGAGAGGGGCTGCTCCACCGAGTCGGTTTCAGCAGACGCCTGGTTCGAATTATTTCCATATACCGACGAGGAGGACGCAAAGATCAGACGAGGGACACTCCTGGTCCTGGTCCAATGAAGCACTTTTTGGGTGCCACTCACGTTGACGTCGATGTAAGGCCATGGTTCTCGGAGTGATGGCCGGACCCCAGATCGGGCTGCTAGATGTACGACCGCATCTACGGATGGCAGTTCCGAGAGGCAGGTGGAATCTCTCACATCGCCTTTTACAAACTGAAATGAGGTGTAGTCACGGGCACTCGCTAGGTTACACAGCTTGGTTTCCGGATCGTAATGGCCCTCCAAAGAATCCAACGCGACCACGTCGTGCCCGTCAGCAAGAAACGCATCACAGACGTGTGAACCGATAAATCCAGCTCCGCCGGTCACCAGGAGTTTCATCGCCCGTCACCCCCATCCCAAGAGTTCGGAACAGCTGCAGACATTTGCTCGAGCACTCGGACCCTGAACTAACAATTTGGATTCACCGTCTTCGCACGAAAGAAGAATCTCAGGGCCCTGTGTCACAGATCGCTCGTGGAGTTTAAAGCTAGGCCCCTGGGGGGGAATACAACCCGCTCGGCCCCATCGGCTATGACGAACTCTAGGGATCTTATCCCTCCCCCAGGGAGCCAGTTGAGATTGATTCTCAACTGAGGGCAACATACCCGCGCCTGCCCTGACTCACAAGGGCTAGATTGCTATAGGCATTTCTACTGATGCCGCCCACGGGCTTCCACGGATTGCAGTATTGGCAAGGGATTTCGAGCTTTTCTG
>DLTN01000023.1 GCA_002500925.1 Gemmatimonadales bacterium UBA7835
TGGTCGAAGATCGCCTCTATGGGGACACGTGAGTCGATACAGCCTATCACTATCGCAAAAGGGTGTTGGCTACCGGCCGTTCTTGATATGTCGTTAGCCCAGTCTCGTTCGAGCATGGAGCGATCCAGGAAGCGCCGGTTACCTGCGCGTAACTGGTCGATTGCGCTCTGAGGCGAGATTGAGGACTGGGATTCCTTGTTCAGGGGACGATCGGACATTGTCGTCAGTGGTCAGTAGGTGTATGTCACGCCGGTTCGCAGTCGTGTATCTAGCGCTGACAGCCCGTCTGGAGGGCCACTGTCATAGCGTAGGTCGAAGCTAATGGTCAGCGCCAGTGTTTCGGTTATAGACGTGGAGAGTCGCAGATTCTCCACCGCGCGGTAATCATCGAAATCATTTATCGCTGGTTGTAAGTATGTCGTCGAGGTGATGACTAAGTTGTCGGATGGAACCACACGAAGAGTTAGGAAGCTGCTCCATCTTACCTTGAGCGTTCTATTAGGGTGAATAGCTGAATCTGGAAGCATCAAGCGCTCGTACTCAACTATGCCTGAAGACCCGGCTCCGAATTGTCCCCAGTCACCCTGAGCGAATGCTGTTCGAGCCCCCGCACCCCCTACAGCACGGAAGGTCAGCTGTTGCGATCGGTCATAGTTTATTTGTCCGAACCATTCAGGGTCGAAGTAGAACGAGACATCGGTGTAGGAGCGTCGGTAGTGCAATAACCCGTTTGAGGCGAATCGACTTCGGGAGAGGAATCCCAGGCCGCCATTGCCCACAATCAATCTGGTCTGGGTGGGGGTCACATTGTAGACGCGCCCTCTGAAATTGAGTGCTATGAAGTCTACGTTTCCTGTCTGAAACGTCATGTCGCCACCTACCGACCCCGATCGTCCGATAGACAAACTGTCAGTTCGGAGCACTTCAATGTTGACCTGGGCATTGAGCGATTGGGGTGCGATTGCGAGTGACGCTAACAAGAAGAAGCCCAGAATTAGCTCTTCGGTGCGGCACATCCAATACGGTGAGATGCTCAATCGACGGTCTGTGGGTTGAAGCTCGGACCACATAGGGTAACATCAACGGTCTCGGTCATTGAGTTGTCCCGTAGGTGGAAGGTTCTAAGAGCATACTTCCCGTCGCTAGAAGTGTTCAGCATGAATAATTATTCGTCTGGCGTCCCACTGGAGTTGCATAAAGAGATATCCCGAGAACGGTTTTCTGTTTCTCCACTCCCCAGACGATTGCCAGAATGCAGGGGATATGCTCTCACGTTGTGGGATGATGACTCCTGGACTGAGGTCATTAAGAAAGGGCGAGACGCAGGACAATATCCTCCAAGCATAGTAAAGGAAGCAGCTAGAATCATTGATATCTGGAATCCGCGACCATTTCCGAGTTGGATGACCTGTGTCCCTTCAGACACGTTATCATGCGCACTGACGGAATTCTCCAAAAGTGTGGCTGACCTCCTAGGCATCCGCTTCCATGAGATCATCGCGAAAAGACGCCAGAACTTTCCTCAGAAAAGCATGAATTCGACTGCGGAACGATGCAGGAACCTAGACGGAGCTTTCCACATAAACGGTTCGCCAATGGAAGGGCCGGTCTTTCTGATAGATGATGTTTTTGATTCAGGATGGACCTTGACCGTGGTAGCTGCACTGTTAAGAGAGGTTGGATTCAAATCTCCCATCTACCCATTTGCTCTAGGAAAAACTCAAGAGTGAAAAGAACAGCTATCTCCTTAGATAAATCAGGACGACTAAAGTTGAATCAGCGAATAAAGGTCAACATTGGAGACCGGATTGCTCCAGTCGAATACCAGGCGCCTTCATTGATGAGTCTCATCGGCACCGCGTTCGCGCTCACAGCTTTTTTGACAGTTGTCGGACACGCTGAGCCGATATCAGCGCAACAGTCGGACGAGCAATTGGCTCCGGTTGCTTATGCGCACCCGACAGATACCGAGCCATTGATAGATGGTCGGCCTGATGACGCAGTGTGGCAGGTGGCTACTCCGCTCACCAGCTTTACCCAGAGGGAACCAGCCGACGGAGAGCCGGCTTCTGAACGGACTGAGGTGAGGCTTCTATACGACTCTGATGCCCTATACGTAGGGGTCTGGGCATATGACTCTCAGGCGAGCGAGATCGTCCCGGGAGAGGCCATACGTGACTTTGAGGTGACAGATGCAGACGCGATTATCATGGTGTTCGATACGTTCAATGATGATCAAAATGGTTTTGTTTTTGGCACAACACCCGCAGGTATCGAATACGACGGTCAGGTAGCGTCAGCGGGATCTGGAGGTGGGTTCTTCCTGGGTGGTGGCTCAAACAGTTCGCGGCGCTTCCAGGCAGGCGCGGGTGGAGGCTTCAACAAGAACTGGGATGGTAGTTGGGAGGTGGCTTCTAGTCAGGATAGAGATGGGTGGTACGCGGAGTTCAGGATCCCATTTAATACGCTTCGCTATAGCTCGGATGTTCAAGAATGGGGTTTCAATATTGCGCGCCGCGTTCGTCGTCTTAATGAGGAAATGTTCTGGTCGGCGGTCCCGAGAGAGTTCAATCTCTATAGGCTCGACTACGCTGGTGTTATCAGCGGTCTTGAACCACCAGTTCGCAGAGCTGTAACTGTCACCCCGTACATACTCGGCTCAAACCAGAGGGATTACAGGGTCGCAGGATCCTCATTCGAACAAAGCGGGGAGGTGGGTGGCGAAGTAAAGACGCAGGTCACTCAAGGACTCACCCTCGACCTGACAGTGAATACTGACTTTGCCCAGGTTGAAGTGGACGATGCCCAAGTGAACCTGACCAGGTTCCCGCTTCTTTTTCCCGAGAAGAGACCGTTCTTCCTTGAAAACGCTGGTTTCTTCACTGTTGGTGGTGGAGGTGTCGATCTTTTCTTTAGCCGAAGGATTGGGATCGACGCGGGGGCGCCTGTGGCCCTGAAGGGTGGTGGCCGGCTGTCAGGTCGAGCGGCAGGACTGAACGTTGGTCTTTTACACATTCAAACCGATGGGTTGCTTGAAGGGAGTGGCCGCAGCTCGTGGTCGGTAGCCCGTGTGGCCAAAGAGTTGCCTGGCCGATCGCGAGTCGGTGGGATTTTTACTGGTCGTGGCAGTGACCTCACAGGAGATGGAAATCAGGTCTATGCCTTAGATGCTCAGGTGGGTCTCGGTGACCAGGTAACACTCACGTCGTACTTTGCTCGTTCGCAAACTTCGGGCGCTCCATCTGGCAACGCTTTTGATCTGACTGGTGGGGTCACAACTCGAAGCTTCCGTGGGAATGCCACCGTCCAGCAGGTTGACCAAGACTTCGACGCACAGATCGGCTTTGTGCCGCGTCGAGGCCACCAGTACTACCAACTGTTTGCGATGTATTACATTCGGCCGAGCTCGATTTTTCGTGAGTTAAGGCCCCATATCTCATACTTCACATACAGAAACCGCTCCGATGTTGCAGCTCAGGGCTTTGAGATTTCCTCCCGGTGGCATATCGACAATCATTGGCAGTGGGATTCCGGAATGGAGCTTCACTCCGGAGCGAACTATGTGACGGAGGGGCTCTACGAGCCATTCAAGATTCCAGGTGTGGATGTCACAGTTCCGGCGGGCTTATACCGGGGCTGGGAGTCTCAGGTTGTATTCTTCACCGACCGGTCGCGTGCCGTGTCTTTCAACTCGCGATTCAACTGGGGTACGTTTCTGTCCGGGAGCAAGAGGACGTCGAGTGGGGACGTTACCTATCGATACAGCGATCGCTCGAGTCTCACCGCGGCTGTGGCCTACAACGATGTCGATCTCCCTGAGGGAGCTTTCACCGCCACGCTTGCGAGCCTTAAGCTCGGATATTTCTTCACGCCACGGATCTACGTGCAGGGTTTAGTCCAGTACTCAGATCAGGTCGATCAATGGTCCACGAATCTACGTTTTGGTTGGCTGAACACCGCTGGTACTGGGCTGTTTGTCGTATACAATGACGTTCAAGGCTTCGACACGCTGCGGGGTCCACAGGGGCGTTCCCTGTTCATAAAATTCACTCGACAGTTCAACGTGGCGGGATTCTGAGTGCCTCGAGTGACACTAAATAAGTAAACGGGGCTGCCTTTATTGAGAATCTGTTCTCAAACTGATATTATTATGTCCTGAAGTGTCCAACAACAAAACAGTGCCGCAGATACAACATTGGTGTTCCTCTGTGGTTCTGCGCGCTGAAAGGATCTGAGCACCATCGGCTGTTCAGCCCCCCCTCCCCGAACATTGTCTGCAATACCTGTATGAGATCCCGAATCAATCGACTTCCCGCACTATGCACCGCCACGGCTTGCGTGATTGGGTGTCTTTGTGCTCAACCCTCGGCTCAGGCTCAGGAGGCCCCGTCCGGGCTCGATGGCCTCGTTCGAGCCGCGGTGGACCGCCAGCCACTCGCTGGTGCCCGTGTATCTGTGGTTAATTCCAACACTTATGTGATCACGGAGGGGGATGGCTCTTTTCGCCTTCAGTTAGACGATGGTGAAGACATGATTCGGGTGGAGCGTTTGGGCTACGCACCGACAGAGGTGGTGATCTCGGATATATCGATGACTGATCGTCTAGTGATCGATCTGGAAGAGTCGGCACTGGAACTCGAGGGACTCGTAGTCACTGGTGCGCTTTCTGAGCGGGCCCAAGACCAGGCGATAAGGCCCACCAGTGTCATCAGCCAAGTCGAGCTCCAGAGGAAGCTGGTGAGTACAGTGGCCTCAACCCTTAAGTCTGAGCCCGGCATAGCGGTTAGTACCATGGGCCCTGCAGCCTCGCTCCCTGTCATTAGGGGGTTGTCTGGAGATCGACTCTTGGTTCTGGAGGACGGCGTCCGAATCACCGACGTATCTAATACCCATGCAGATCACGCTAATGCTATCAATCCTATGTCTGCACGGCGTATTGAGGTTGTGCGAGGTCCAGGAGCGATCATCTACGGAAGCAACGCAATAGGGGGGGTGATCAACGTGATCCGGGATGAGATCCCTGATTTCGTTCCCGAGGACGTTACTGGGACGGTGACCTTGCAGGGACAATCCGTCACTTCAGGGGCAGGGGGAGCGGCTTCGATGTTTCTGCCGCTTGCCGAGCGTGTTCCGCTTCGACTCGAAGCCTCCTATCGAACTTCCGGTGATCTCAAGACTCCCTTGGGGAGCCTCGGAAATACGGGTGTTGACTCGTGGAGTCTTGCAGCGGGAACGTCATGGGTGGGAGATCGTGGATACGTCGGATTGTCTGGATTAGGGCATGTCAACAATTACGGCATCCCTGGGGGCTTTGTAGGTGGACACGAAGCAGGGGTTGGAATCGAATCAGAGCGCGTATCCTTCAAGGCAGTGACCGAGCGCCGTGAGCTAGGTGGACCGTTTACGACTCTCAATGCCAACGCATCGTTTTCGTACTATGACCAACTTGAGATGGAAACCCCAACCATTCTGGGAACTCGATTCCAGAGGCAGTCAGCGGGGTCTGATGTTATCGCGAGGTTCGGGAGCATCGGGCCGATTTCTTCCGGGGCCCTAGGGGGGCGTGCCTCATGGGAGTCTTTCGGTTTCGGTGGAAGCCTTTACACGCCGAACTCTGAACGACTCAACCTCGGCGTGTTTACATATCAGGAGATTGATCTTGACCCAGTCCGCTTGGAGGCGGGCATACGCTACGATTGGACCCAGACCACCCCCGAGAGAGAGGACCGAAACTCGGATATCGGACATGTGCGAAGGCGGACTTTCGCGTCCCTGTCTGGCTCTGTCGGATTACTCTACAACTGGGAACCTGGGTTTGTGATGGGCGCGAATGTGTCTCGAGCATTCAGGACGCCCGATGTGCATGAGCTCTTTTCAGAAGGTCCACACCTAGCTGCTTACTCATTCGATGTTGGAAACCCAGACCTTGAAAGGGAAATTGGTACTGGACTCGACATCTTCATGCGCTTCCATGATGAGGGCAATCGGGTTCACGCTGAACTTTCTGGCTTCGCGAATTGGATCGACGGATACGTTTATGGGGAGGATACAGGTAAGCTCAGCCGAACCCGCCTTCCGATCTATCAGTACTTCGGTGATGATGCCGCTTTCAAAGGGTTCGAAGCCGAAATTGACTGGGTAGTGTCTGGTGCCTTCAAGGCGGCGGTAAGTGGCGCCTATGTCCGTGGTGAGATTCGCGAGTCCTTGGAGCCCTTGCCGCTAATGCCTCCGCTTCGTGGACAGCTGGCTCTAGCCTATGAGCCCACAGATTGGTTTGTGCGGCTCGAGTCAACTTTTGCCGCGAGGCAGGATCGGATCGGGGAGTTTGAGACTGCGACCGATGGGTACGAGCGTTTTGACCTAGTATCGGGGGTAAGCCGAACGATTGCGGGTCGTTTGAACGTGCTGACTATCTCAGTGGAGAATCTCACTGACGAGGCGTATCGCAATCACCTCTCTCGCGTGAAGGAGTTTATGCCTGAAGCGGGAAGAGGAGTAACTGTTAATTACCGAGTCGTGTTCTGAGGCCGGCTTAGAACGTGCTCTTTTTTAAAACCTGCCGGCATGAGGGGAAAAAGAAATGAAGAAGGTGAGGTTCGGCGGGCGGCTTTTTGCAGCCCTTCTCCTACCGTTTGTGGTTGTAGCCTGCAGTGACACCACTGGGCTAGAAGAAAATCACGGCGAGGAGATCGAAGGCGTCCAGATCTGGCTCAGCGGTGCAATGATTGCATCGTACGATGGAGATACCGGATCTTGGACAGGTGAGCTGGAAGTTCATGCTGGAGAGGAGACAGCTCACATGGACATCCGTATGGTTGACCACGATGGTGTTCAGGTCGAGCTAGAGTCTGACCACTACCTAGAGGTAGATGTGGAGGATGAATCAATCGCTGAATTTGAACAGGACACACCTGGCGAGTTCGGCGGGCATCTGCACGGTGTAGCGGTTGGAGAAACTGATGTTGTTTTCAAGCTAATGCACGGAGCTGTCGGTTCCGGGCACGCTGATTTTATTACAGCTGCGGTTCACGCTCACGTTGAAGACCACTAGAAGCTCAGCCTAGTACTTCTTGGGGGCTTGGTCCCCGGATCGATCCATGGTGATTGGTTCGGGGACCAGCGTGGTTGGTCAGGTCATGTGTACGGCTAATGCCGTTACTAACTTTACGCTGAACCGTCCAACGCCCGTTCCCGGCTAGCGCTAGTTGCCTCTTAGGATCGCATGAAGCCAGAGACAAAGGCCACGCTACCAAGCGTCGGAGGAGTCGTCGCGGCCGCAGGATCGACACTCTGCTGCGCGGGGCCTGTCGTAGCGGTGAGTTTCGGGGTATCAGGTGCCGGATTCGCAGCATTCGAGCCCTGGCGACCCTATTTGGTGGGTGCGACTGCCCTATTCCTCGTAGCGGGTTTTGTGATGCTCGACAAAGAGGAACGGGCGGCGTGCGAACCGGGCAAACCGTGTGCTGACGAGACGGTGCGCCAGCGAATGAAGGTGACCCTTTGGGTAGGGACCCTGATCGCGGTTGCGTTTGCCACGTTCCCCACGTGGCAAACCCTGATCTTCGGCTAGGAGGGATCTATGGGTTGGAAGCAGTGGGCAGCGGTTTGCGCAGTAATCGGGGTGGGAATCCTGTCACAGATTCCCGGCCACGATGACGCAGCCATGGACCACACCGGTGAGGACCATGGCGCAATGCCTTTGATGGCCGAACCGCAGGGGCCCTACGCTACAATCGCCCTCGACGTAACCGGGATGACCTGAGACGGCTGCGCAACAGCGGCCCGTGTGGCCGTGACCAGAGTTGATGGCGTCCACGACGCGACTTTCTCGTACGACCAAGCGGAGGGCTACGTGACCTTCGACACGACGGTTACGTCGGTGTCCGAGATAGTGGCAGAGCTCGAACGGATGACGGATTTCTCAGCAACCCAGCGGGAGAGCAACGGGACCAGATGAACAGTCGGCGCGTTGATCTTGTCTATTTCGAAGGCTGTCCGAACGCGACCAAGGCCAGAGAGAACATTCGAGCGGCCATATCAGGTGAAATTCTTTTTCACCTATAAGGGTCTTTTCTTGATAGAAAGTTTCGGACGTAGTCCGACACTCCTTCATCGACGGAAGCGAAGGGTTCTGTGTACCCAGCGCTGCGCAACTTCGTTATGTCGGCCTCGGTGAAGTACTGGTATCCGTCACGAATGGCGGGTGGCGTGTCTACCCATCGAATGTTTGGTGTTCGATCAACTGAGGCGTAAAGAGCGGACATCAGTTCGAGCCATGTCTGGGCGCGTCCCGTCCCTACGTTGTAGATCCCACTGGCCGGAGTTTGCTCGCTGAGCCACAGGATCACGTCTACACAGTCCTTTACGTAAATAAAGTCACGCTTTTGCTCGCCGTCTTTGTATTCAGGGTGATGAGACCGGAACAGGGTTACCGGCTGGTTTGCTGCTGCGTCTCCGTATGCTTTTGTAACGGCGCTGCGCATGTCTTCTTTGTGGTATTCGTTTGGGCCATACACGTTGAAGAACTTTAACCCGGCCCAGAAAGGGGGTTGTCGTCGACCTTCATCTGCCTGGCGCACTACCCAGCGATCAAAAAGGTGCTTGCTCCATCCGTATGGATTGGTAGGTCGCAGGGTCTCCATATAGTCCCGGTCTTCTATATCTGAAAAGCCCTGTCGTCCGTCGCCGTAGGTTGCCGCTGAGGATGCGTATACTAGTGGCACCTGGTATTGGGAGCACCAATGCCAAATCTGCTGTGAGAGCCGTAGGTTCGAAGCCAGAATAAGATCGACGTCTGTCTCTGATGTCGCTGTAACAGCGCCCATGTGATAGACGAACGAAATTTCATCTCGTCTGCGAGTAAGGATCTCATTTAGCGATTCGGGAGCGACTATTTCGTCAATCTCGTGCTTGGAGACGTTGAGCCATTTCTTTCCGGTGCCGAGCGTGTCGCAGATAGATACTCGCTCACCGTTTTCTGATAGTGCGCCCACGAGGTTTGAGCCGATGAACCCAGATCCACCTGTTATCAAGATCATTGCTAGAAGATCAGTCCGAAAATGTGTCCAAGGTCCATTGTAAGATCTCTTTTCTTCGATGCTCAAGAGTTACTGGGCTATTTGCGCTGAGGGGTCCGGCACCGATCGGTACCGGACCCCTCATTAGGCATAACCCTCTTCGTTTCTCTCTGAGGGGGACGCGCTGGAGGCTCTTTTCTACTGCTGAGCCGCCATCCCTCGAAGCACCGCAGCTAGTTTAGCCATGCGCTCAGCATCACCACCAAGCTCGCCCAATTCAATCTGGACTACGTCTGCTTCGATCTCAGCGGCGAGGCTGTTCAGGGATGTTGATGATGCCCCTGAGTTGAGTACGTTCTGAATCTCCGTCGCTCGGTCGTTGAGGATTCGGTTAGCACGAGTCATCTGGTCCAAATAGGCTTGTGCTACGTCGCGAGTTGGTTCCCATTCCACTTTCGGCTGAAGCTGGGCGTTGAACTCGTCCATCATAATAGCCTCGGCAGCTGCGATTTCTGCTGCCGACAGGTGCTCACTTGGTGTCAGGCGGAAGACGTCGATGCCACGGGAGATTTCTGCGCCATAAAGGCGACCGTTGAACCAGTACACGGACCAATATCCACCCGTAAACATCGATTCAATGGATAGCGGGCCTCGGTCGAAGAACGCGATCTCGAACGCATTTTCGGGATCAGTGAAGTCCATGAGCGAGACACCGCCTTGATACCAAGCTTGGGCCATAATGTCGCGTCCAGGAACCGGTATGATTGAGCCATTGTGTGCCACGCAGTTCTCTGTTTCCGTCTGCGGAACTGGCAGTTTGTAATAGCCCGCCAGTTCCATTTGGCCGTCCTCTCCTATCCGGAAAATGGCGTTTGCGCCCCATGTAGCGGGATCACTCGCTCTGCAACGTGGTGCGCTGCCGCCACCCCATTCGTCAGTGAAGACGACGACGTCGCCGTCATTATTGAAGGTGGCCGAATGCCAGTAGGCAAAGTTGGGATCCGAGACTTCGGCAACTCGGGTCGGGTTCTCTGGATTCGAGATATCCAGCAGGATGCCGTTTCCGGAGCATGCACCACCGGCGAGTCCAATACCGGGGTATGCTGTGATGTCATGGCACTGGTTGGTCATACGAGAACTCTGGGTCCCTTCACCGTGGTCACCACCCTGCCAGAGGCCAGCTAGGTTGCCCTGCTCATCTGCGAAGATCCGAGGCATGTTTACGATCTCGGCTGCCCCTGGGTTAGCGAGAGGAACTTTGACTACTTCGATGCGGAATAGCGCGGTGTTCGGGTCGTCCGGACCACCACCTGAGCAACCAGCTAGTTCTTCACCCGGGCGGACTCGGCTGGTGCCCTGGATGTAGATGTACATGTTTTCGGAGTCGGCGGGATCGGTCACAATTGTGTGCGTATGGGAGCCTCGGCAGGACTGCACTGCCGCCACCTGCGCAGGGTTATTCATGTCCGACACATCGAAGATTCTCACTCCCCTCATGCGTTCCGCGCTTATGGAGTCGGCTACACCTTCCACTCCACAATCAAGACGACCACGCGTCTCCTGCGCTGACATGACCACTAAGTCTCCGAACACTGAAACATCGCCCTGTCCGCCGGGGCAGACGACCGACACTGCGAGTGTCGGGTCGGCCGGATTCGAGATGTCGTACATCTGGAATCCGTTGTAGTTGCCCTGGATCAGCAGATTGTCTTGAAAAGCTAGGTCTGTGTTGCTGAACCTTCCGTCAGCTGGCGTAGATGGGTTGAAGAATCCGTCGGGGCGTGGGATAGCTGCTAGCAATTCCATGCCATTAATCGCTGACTCGGCATCCATCCAACCAGCACCAAGGCCTATTCGAGGATCGTTGGGGTCCCACTCCAGCGCTGGTGCCGCCGCCGAGACCTGATCTTGCTGCTGTGCCGCAATACTTTCCGGTGCAACAATAGTACCCGCGACCATTGTGGCCGCGGCGAGGAGCCCGAATGCTGTTGTGCTTTTTGTACCCATGTCCTTCATACCTCACCTCTGGTGGACTTAGTTAGTGATCGGAATTTGGTCGAACCTTCTGTCGATGAAGACCTGATCTAGTGAACCTCACGCTGAGTTAGCGAGCCATCTGGTTGAGAAGCCCCTGCATTCGCTCGATTTCCATGAGCTGGTCGGCATCGATTTCCTCGGCAAATTTGAAGATGGTGGACTCCTGCGCTGCGCCTGATGTGCTGAAGAGCTCTGTAACCATCGCGAGGGCTCCCCGGTGATGCTGGATCATTCCCTCGAGGAAAAGCCGGTCAAAATCCATGCCCCGAGTTTCAGAGAGCGTCTGCATTTGTTCGGGCGTCAGCATACCCATCATCTCATGCTGCATCGCACCCATGTTGGACATCTCGATTGTCTCTCCACGATCGGCTAACCACGCCGAGATTAACGCGATCTCATCGCGTTGTGAGATCTCCATGCGCAGGGCCATCCGCTGAACAGCTTCGGTAACGGCGTGCTGGCGAACCAGGGCTGTCATCTCGAGCGCCTGTTGGTGGTGCGGAATCATTCCCTGCATAAAGCTGACATCAGCGTCCGTGTAGGAGACCCCTTCGACCTGATCCAGTTCTGTGGATGAGAAGGTCCTACTGGATTGGCCAGGGGCACCGGGTTGAACGATCCGCGGACCGTCATTCTCTGGCGCGGGGGCAGCGGTTTCTACTGATGCGCCTGTAGAGCACGCGCCCAATAGGGCGACGAGGGCAATTATCGGGGTTTTGAGGATGTCAATCTGTATCATGTCATTCAAACGGACTCGGGTGCCTCAGTGCTTCGAACCTGAAGGGTAAGACGCACTGATGGCTTACAACCTTCAGCGCAGAACCGTTCCCGCAATAGTTAGACATTTCGAGATCGGTAGGAGGTGTGGATCTTGAACGGGGGGTTGGCCGCCGGGTAGACTAAATAACATCTTTTCGACCCGGCCTTATCCGCTCGGCCGAACTGAAGATCTGCTCGATCCTTAATGGAGCCAACCACGATGTTGTCATTGCTCATGAGATACCGTCCCAACTATGCAGTCCTCAAGATGGTAGGCGTACTCTTATTCACGTTCTCAACGCCGATGTCTGCACAGCTGTTGCCGGTACATCTGGATGGGCTGAGTCCTAGGGAGATTGGTCCAGCGAACATGAGTGGTCGCTTGGTCGATATCGCAGTCGTTGAGATGGATACGAGAGTCTACTATCTCGCTTCTGCAACGGGTGGGGTCTGGAAGACGACCGATAATGGGTTGCGTTTCACGCCGGTGTTCCAAGACGAGGAAGTCCATTCGGTGGGGGACATCGCAGTCCATCAGAAAGATACTAGCGTCGTCTGGGTTGGAACCGGGGAACGTGCCAACCGTCAGTCTTCGTCCTGGGGCGACGGTGTCTACAAGTCTGTGGATGGAGGGGAAAACTGGACGAACATGGGGCTCGAAGAGAGTCATCACATCGGCCGCATTGTAATGCACCCCGACAATTCAGACGTCGTCTACGTGGCCGCCATGGGACACCTGTGGGGACCTAACCCCGAACGCGGCCTATACCGTACACAGGACGGTGGAGAGTCATGGGAACGAATACTTTTCGTCGATCCGATGACAGGTGCGGTTGACGTAGCGATGGATCCGTCTAATCCCGATATCATGTATGCGGCGATGTATCAGCGCCAACGTCGGCCTTGGGGTTTTCACGGTGGAGGACCGGGAAGTGGTCTATATAAGAGTACGGACGGGGGTGACAGCTGGACGCTGCTTACCAATGCCGGGCTAGATAACGGACTCGCCACGGGTGACATAGGTCGTATTGGGATCACGATCTACAGATCGGATCCACGCATTGTATACATCAGTCTCGAGCAGGGTGAGCGTTTTAACGCATCAACAGCATATGAGCAGC
Organism: Gemmatimonadales bacterium UBA7835; assembly: GCA_002500925.1. Classification (GTDB taxonomy): domain Bacteria; phylum Gemmatimonadota; class Gemmatimonadetes; order Longimicrobiales; family Gaopeijiaceae; genus UBA2589. Next base: position 12,935 of record DLTN01000023.1, read on the forward strand.
GTCTAGCGGGCATCTATCGATCAGACGATCGCGGTGAGAGCTGGACGTATCAGAGTGACTGGAACCCCCGCCCGATGTACGCGAGTCAGCCTATGGTGGATCCAAACGACGACCAGCGGATCTATATGCTGAACTCCTATAGCTATTCGGACGACGGCGGTGTGACATTTTCCGTGCCGCGGGATCACCGGACTCACGGGGATGATCGATTTGTCTGGGTGAATCCGCACGACTCTGATCACGTCATCAAGCTTGACGATGGAGGATTAGGTACCAGTTACGACCGCGGTGATCACTTCCTCTATCACACCGCACTACCATTGAGCCAGTACTACCGTGTCTCTGTAGACATGGCTCACCCCTACAACGTATATGGCGGGCTTCAGGACAACGGGTCTTGGCGTGGACCGAGCCAGACCTACAGGTCAGAGGGCATTCTCAATGAGGACTGGAATAAGTGGGGGGGAGGCGATGGATTTCTGAGCCTCGTAGACACTACGAACAATCGGATCCTGTATTCAGAGAGCCAATATCTGGGACTCATACGCTGGGATCTAGAAACTGGAGCGAGTCGCAATATTCGTCCAAATCAACCGGAAGGCTTCATAGGGGCTAGGAGAAATTGGACGACTTGGCCGGATCTCGACGATCCGTACATGGAGCTTGGTAATGCGATGCCGCCCGGTAACTGGGACGGACCCTTCATCATCAGCCCACACGATACCAACACTCTGTATGCAGGACTGAACGAACTCTTTAAGAGCACAGATCGCGGTGATACGTGGACATCGCTAGGAGACCTGACAAGCGGGACAGACAGACGGGGCCTAGTGATAATGGATCAGGCGGCGGATTCCTTTGTCCTGTCACTCGACGACGGTATTCCTTACTGGCCGACTTTGACTGCAATCGCGGAATCAGAGCACCAGCCTGGTGTTCTGCTTGTAGGGACTGACGATGGCCTAGTGCAACTATCGACTGACGATGGCCGGTCATGGATGGACGTGACCAGCTCTATACCTGGCGCACCGGATCTCATGTGGGTCAATCAGGTCCACATGTCGAGAGCGATAGATGGCCGTATGTATGTAGCTGCTAACAACTATAGAAACGACGATTATGAGAACTACCTTTGGGTAACAGAAGACAGTGGTCGTTCATGGCGCTCAATCGTGGGAGATCTCCCTCCCGATCAGGTCGTCCGTGTTGTGCGTGAAGACCTAAGAAATCCTGATGTCCTTTGGCTCGGGACTGAAATGAGGGCGTTCTGGTCCTGGAACGGTGGTCGAAACTGGCTGCCTCTCGATGGAAACATGCCGACTGTAGCTGTGAATGATCTAGTCGTGCACCCAAGGGACAATGACCTTGTCTTGGCCACCCATGGACGCGGAATTTGGATCTTTGATCAGTTAAATGCATTGCAAGAGATGACGCCGGAAATAGCGATGTCGGATGGACATCTTTTCTCTATCGAGCCCGCTGAGCAGATACGATATAGAGCGGAGAAGGCACATACTGGAAACATGGTCTACGAAGGTGAGAATCCACCGGCTGGCGCCATTATCGATTTCTGGTCGGCCGAGGACCGTGAGATGGCACAGATCATTGTGCTTTCAGAAGAAGGAGTCGAGGTAGCGTCTATGGAGTTTGAGGCTGGTCGTGGTCTTAATAGGGTTGTTTGGGACCTCCGTCATACTCGACAGGGTGTAGCGTCAGACTCCGGTGGATTTAGCGGAGCTAGCAGGGGCCCACTCGTGATCCCCGGTGATTACACAGTTCGACTGTCGATCGGGAGTATTATTGCGGAAGAGCGAGTAGAGGTTCGTGAGGACCCCAGACTGTCTTTCGAGCCAGAGGTTCGTGTGGAGTGGACCGAGATGCTGCTCGATGTATGGGCCTTGGTTGACCAAGCCCAGCAATTGGCTCAGGACGTCGGTAGCAGGACCGACAGTTTAGATATGGGGACGGTTAGTGATGTGAGCGACTCTCTAGAGGATCGCTTGCGTGACCTAGAGCGGACGACAGGCGAGCTCGTAAGCCGTGTGAACCGATTGTATGGCTCGATTCAAGGATGGATCGGACCACTGGCGGCGGATCAGGAAATGCAGAGCCTCTTCTTGAGGAACAAGCTTGCCGAACTGTCTGAACAATGGGAGGAGTTGGACGAGGATTTGTCCCGATGAGGTGACAATTCTGGACAAGGGATGCAATTGGAGTATTTCAAAGCTCCAAAGGGGTATATCCGAGACGACTAAACACTGGTGATCATGGTCCTGTTACTGAAGATCCGCGGGGGGATTGGAATGGGTCTCAGTTGGGCCGTAGTTGCTTTTCTACTGGGCGGGATACCTGAGTTAATAGGAAATATCTGGCCAAATTCGGTCACAAGCGCAGTCGATATATGGCCAGCAGCCCTAGCTATTCCTGCTTTTCTTGGTGGGGTAGGGTTTTCTATAGTTCTAGCAGTTGCCGGGAAAAATACCCGCTTCGAAGAGCTCTCATTAGGTCGCTTCGTAATATTCGGTGCCATAGGAGGAGCCTTAGCTAGCAGCTTTCCAGCCTTACTGCTGATCTTCGGATTGGGTTCTCCCAATGTCCCCATAGGACAAATCACCTTGGCACTTTTGGGACCTTTGTCGGTGAGTGGTGCGGTCGCTGCTTTGGTCACACTCGTCGTAGCAAGAATGTCTGAGAATCGGGATCTCCTGGACGCCAAACGTGATATTGATCGATTGCCTGTGCGAGATTGAACCGGAGAAGAAAAGTTCTCCGACACACCGAGGAGATTGGCTGACGCGGATTCGGTTTGTTCCAAACGCGTGGCCGTTAGGGAACGAACGAATCCTCAGGGCTGATCTCGCACGCGAACTGAGCGAGCAGATTCGCCGCATCGTCTAGATCAGAGAGGGCGACAGTCTCGACCGCACTGTGCATATAGCGGTTCGGGAGTTGGACCAGCCCCGTAGCTACACCGGCACGTGTAATTTGGAGTGCGTTTGAGTCGTTTGGTGCGGCTCGACCTAATGCCGCTACTTGGAAGGGGATCTCGGCGGTTTTTGCGATCAACTCCAGTCGTTGGTGCACTCGGGGATTGATGTTTGGCCCTCGTGGAATGACCGGTCCTGCACCCAAGTCAATAATCCCAAGCTGTCTCTTGTCGACCCCAGGACAATCAGTCGCGTGTGTGACATCGACTGCTATCGCTACCTGGGGGTCGATGCTATAGGCCGCGGTCCGTGCGCCTCGGAGCCCTATTTCTTCTTGCACGGTGGAAGCTACTACCAATTTGCAAGACACTCCTTTGTCTGCTGCTCGGCGCATTGCCTCGAAAACCACCCACACACCAGTGCGGTTGTCCATCGCAGGAGCGTTGGCGATCCCGTTCCACATTTCCTGAATGCCGAGCTGGACCGTTATGGCATCACCGATCGAAATGACTGAAGCTGCATCGCCTCGGTCTTTTGCGCCGATATCAACCCACATTTTCTCAGGATCGACAACCTTCTTCTTCTCGTCATCGGTGAGCAAATGGATTGCTTTGCGGGAGATGACTCCGGGGACGGTAGTGTCCGCTGCCCACACGTTCACCCGCTGGCCGACGAGTTGCTGGGGATCCCAGCCTCCTACCGTCTGAAAGAAAAGGTATCCTGACTCATCAATGTGTGAGACTACCATACCCAACTGGTCGCAGTGCCCGTCGAACATCAAGGTAGGACTTCCAACTGCGTTTATAGTTGCTATTACGTTGCCGTGCAGGTCTGTTTGGACTTCCTCAGCGAACGGTTTTACGTAGTCAAGAACGATCTCTTGGACAGCCTGCTCATAGCCAGATACGCCAGGCGCAGATAAGAGGTCCTCTAAGAACGAGCGTGCTGAGATTTCCATTTTTACCGGGGGGTAGTTAGTGCCACGAACGTCGGTTCGGCGGGCAAAATTCGCCTGTCGCCGGCTTCCCCGCTCGAGATCAAGATTCTTACGCTTTTAACCGAGATGAAATCTTCGTCTAACACGCAGAGATTCTAGCCCGGCTCGTGTAGCAACTACCTACGGATCACTTCAGCGTCTTCGAAGAAGGAACCGAGCGCGCTTCGTGGGTCCAGTTCTGAAACGAAGAGCGTGGCCCCGAAGGTAGAGGAGCTGTAGGTCCCGACCCAGATGTCGTATACGCCTGATGGCGCCTTTGCTATTTGAATGATTGGGTCTGTGTCTCCGAAGCCGTCGTCGTCACAGGCCCACGAGCCGTCAGGTGTGTTTACTAGGAGTGTGGCGTCTGCTCCTCCCTTGGACATCACATAGATGTAGAGGGTCGATCCGCCGCCATCCCATGTAAGTTCGATATCAGGAGCGTTGGCTACATATCCATATGAGCATGATCCATGGTCGGGGCTTATCGAGCCACCGGCCGTAAGATGCTTTGCCCAAGGGTCTGGGGTGAATCCGGCTGACAGCGCTATGTCACCGTAGGCCGCTTCTGCTGAGATCGACTGTCCGACAGCACTGAGAGGAAACACTGCATAAATCAGCGCGATGAGGAGTGAGGGCTTTCGCATGGGATCTGTAGGGCTGAGAGCTTCTTGGGTGGATTAAGCGCTACAATTATAAGCGCACATAGGGCTATTTCGCACGCTCAGCCTCGTTGGGGACTTACGACGGTCGTCGTGAATTTACGCTTCGCCAGTCGCCTAGGAATCGTTCCGCGCACGCCTGCCCTAATGTAAACATCACGTGCATTTGTTGCATGTTGAACGAACCTACCCACGACCGAATCCAGCGGATCACCGGAGCCCCGTCGGCGTCAGCTTCTTCGAGTTGTGTTCGGAGGGAGTATATTATCTGGCCAGGCTCGTAGAACGTGTCGACATGGCAGGCGATGGTGTAGCGGGCATTTGGTTGGACGACAGGAGCTATTTTTGCTGAAGAGATAGTTTCCTCGAACGTCATCCGCAGTGCCTGGCTGAACTGATCAGCCGTAGCGCCTCCAGCGTCCATGGTGATCGTTTCATCCCAATTCGCCTCGACCCGTATATCCACTGTCGTAACACCTCTTAGCCTGTCGACGTCTTCTGTCGACTGCGCAGCAGCCGAGCCGGCACTTAAGAAGAGGGCAAAGGTCAGTCGGAGTGAGGTACAGTAGTGTGGGGTCACTGTTTTGTCGGGGCAGAGTATTGTCCCTCCAGATACACTAGAGACGTCTATGGTTTCCTAGGGCTTAGGGAAATTGTTAGTGGGTCTGGAGCTTACCTGATTGGTTAACAGTCATAGACTATTCAGGCCACGTCGCTTGCTGCCTGAGTTCTGTTCGGGGAACTTGATCCCTGAACCCAAATGGAGGAATCCGTATGCAGTTCCCGGTTATCAGATTGAGTGATCGCTCTAGTCGTCGACGCTCAATCCGTTTGGTCATGTTTTTTGCTCTTTTCTGTGTCGTAGGCTCTGATTTCAACCTCAGAGCCCAGGAGGTTCCAGTAGACCCCGTGGCGTTCTCTTCTATGAAGTGGCGCGGGATCGGCCCGTTTCGGGGCGGGCGTTCCGTGACCTCGACCGGGGTAGTTGGTAACCCGCTCACTTACTACATGGGGACGGTAGGTGGCGGAGTCTGGAAAACGGAAGACGCGGGCACGACATGGCGCAATATTACCGATGGGCAGCTCGGCACATCCTCTGTTGGTGCGATTGCCGTGGCAGAGTCTGATCCAAACGTGGTTTATGTCGGGATGGGGGAACACGCTATACGAGGAGTGATGACCTCGCATGGTGACGGTGTCTACCGCTCAACGGATGCGGGTCGGACATGGAAGCATCTAGGGCTCGAGGGTACGCGATCCATTTCTAGGATACGAGTTCACCCTAATGATCCGGACTTAGTGTACGTCGCGGCTCAGGGTGCCCCATATGGAGCCAGTCCAGAAAGGGGCATTTATCGCTCGAAAGATGGAGGTCGGACCTGGGACCTAGTGCTCACGGTAGATCACAATTCCGGTGCGTCGGATCTCTCGATGGACATGACTAATCCGAGGATTCTTTACGCTTCGTTCTGGGATCATAGGCGTCTGCCGTGGCAGGTGGTCAGCGGAGGTCCGGGCAGTGGCTTTTGGAAGTCGACGGACGGAGGTGAGTCATGGGATGAAATCAACGAGGGATTGCCTGATCTCATGGGCAAGACCGCGATTGATGTTTCCCGGGCGAACCCCGACCGACTTTTCGCTATGGTCGAAGCTGATCCCGGTGGTGGCCTCTTTCGCTCGGATGATGCCGGAGCGTCATGGAAACTAGTCAGTGATGACTGGACGATAAGAGCGCGCGCCTGGTACTACATCGAAGTCTTCGCTGATCCTGTGGATGAAGAGACCGTGTACGTTCTCAATGCTCCGATGATGAAATCGATCGACGGAGGACGAACCTTCTCAAACGTTCCCGTTCTGCA
>DLTN01000025.1:0-862 GCA_002500925.1 Gemmatimonadales bacterium UBA7835
ACTCTGGAATCTGTGGAATTGACGGATGAGGTTTTATCCGACGCCGATGTGGCGGTGATCCTGACCGATCACTCCCAATTCAACTACGTATGGATCCTAGAGCACGTGAGGATGCTGGTGGACACCCGGAATGCCTCGCCGCGGGATGATTTGGGTGCGGGGCACAGCTGGATCGTTAAGGGCTAGGCCCTTCTTTTTGTGATCTTAGTTAGTTATCACGACTAGCGTTGTAGCTAGCGATGATAAGACCCCGATTATAGTCGTCACTAAGGTTACCGTATCAATTCTGTCATTAGGATCTTTAGCAGGCACGTTGATCACGCTTCCCGCATCAGGCGACGGATAATTCGACCAGAACAGAAATTTTGATCGTGTCTGGGCTAGACCATTTGCGTAACGTACTGACGAGCGACCCTCGTCTGCATCACTCCGGAAACCGCCAGCTGCAGCAATGTAGTGTTCAAAATCTTGACCGTCGCGGTAAAGAACCGTGACGGGAGAGTTTACCGCTCCAAGGACTTGGACGGTTGGCGTATAGACAGGTATGTGAAGAGAGTCCCCAGGTTGCAGGACTAAGTTTTCAACTCCGGTCGGATTTCCGATTGCTGCAGGGAGATCTAAGTCAACCCGGCCCAGATCGTCTAGTGCGCGGAAGAGTCTGGCTCCGTTTGCATAGCCACTCGGGAGGATATCACCCGCACGGACGACAAGGTCTGTGACGCGGTCGTCCTTAGACAGGAGTGTGTAGCGTCCTGGAACCGATATTTCTCCGCTGATCGTCACGGTCGTAGGTAGTTCGAAGTCTGGTTGTCTTCGAATTTGGACAAGGTCGAATGGTTCTAGAACGAATTCCTGAGCTTCT
>DLTN01000025.1:906-1293 GCA_002500925.1 Gemmatimonadales bacterium UBA7835
GTTTTCAACTCCGGTCGGATTTCCAATTGCTGCAGGGAGATCTAGGTCAACCCGGCCCAGATCGTCGAGTGCGCGGAAGAGTCTAGCTCCGTTTGCATAGCCACTCGGCAGGATTTCACCCGCACGGACGACAAGGTCTGTGACGCGGTCGTCCTTAGACAGGAGTGTGTAGCGTCCCGGAACCGATATTTCTCCGGTGATCGTCACGGTCGTAGGTAGTTCGAAATCTGGTTGTCTTCGAATTTGTACAAGGTCGAATGGCTCTAGAACGAATTCCTGAGCTTCTCCTGCCGGAGCAAACACCACTCCCGGCGCGCCCGCAGAACCACCTGAAGGCCTAAGGGCTAGGTAGCTGGAATCTAGGCTTACACCGAAACGCTCAGCCAG
>DLTN01000025.1:1662-10100 GCA_002500925.1 Gemmatimonadales bacterium UBA7835
TCTGCACCGACTAGAGGACCCCGAGCCAGACTCATCAGTGTTCGCAGCGTCATTCCCTCATACCATGGGAATGTGTCCGGTTTGGCTACTAGACCAGCGACTGATACGTAGAGGCCGTCACGCAGCGGCGGAATACTGTCCACGAAGATAGAGTCACCGTCCTGCAATCCGACTGGTGGTATGATCACCCCACCATTGTAACTGGGCGCTCTTGGATCTTCCGATGGTGCTAGCGCTAGGTCGATTGCAATCCGGCTGTTTTCATTTGACACCTGCTCAGAAGGGCTCAGGTAGCGATGCACAGTAAGACGATTGCGGTTAGCTACTGCATCGAATCCACCGGCTGCGGCCAGAATGTTAGTGAGATCGTCGTTGTCGGAGAGATCGTAGAGTTTAGGTCGTACGACGGCTCCCCCCATCTGAACACGCCGGCTCTTCAGGGGAAGGAAGACGACGTCTCCTTCTTCCAGTGTCAAATCACCTGAAGCATCGCCTTCGAGCAGGTAGGGATATAGGTCGAGGAAAAACTCTCGCCCATCTTTTCGTCGGACACGGACATTCCTCAGGCTTCCTAAGTCGGTGGGGCCGTCTGCCGCGTAGAGCCCGTTTGTGACCGTAGCCATTGACGAAAGCTGGTATGCTCCCGGTTGTCTCACTTCTCCTGTGAGGTAGACCTGAATGGTCCGAAGTTCAGCAATGGAAAGGCTTACAGAAGTCGTTCCTCTTTCGATACCCGAGTAGAATCCCGAAAGCCTCTGGCGGAAGAGTGCGCGAGCCCCAGTCATGTCAATGTCGGCTATGGTTATCCGACCTACCTCTGGGACAATCACGAAGCCCTCTCTTGTTACTTCGAGGTCGTAGCTGAGCTCTACTTCACCGGTCAGGAGCAGAACGAGACGGTCACCAGGACCTATTTTGTAGCTATCCGGCACAGGTCCCGAGAGGAGTGGCTGGAAGCGTGATGTGGCTCGACGGAAGATGTCGTGGCCGAAGACTGGAGATTCTGCTGAGTCGGCTAATTCACCAGGCTGCAAGCCTGAAATCGGCTCCATAAATTCCAGACCATCAGCACCTTCTCTGACCACACCTAGCAGTTCGAGAGCGTCAAGTGAGCCAGGGCGAAATGCGGTCTCACGATTGATCGGTCCCTCAGAAAGAAAAGAGTTCAGAGCTTCCGGGGGAAGCCCTCGGGCGACCAGTTGAGCACGGATTTCGTCTTCGGTTAGGCCGGATTGACGAAGCTGCTGCCGGACAAGCTCTGGGTTTTGGCGGATGAGTTGCTCCGCCTCGGATACGGAAGTAGGTAACGATGTAGGTAACTGTGCTTGGGTGCGCTCAGCCCCAAGACAGAAGAAAAAGGCGAGGGCAATGGCCCTCGCGGAAACGGGTTGCTTTCGCACCGGTGGCAACGACCTGACCTGTGGGTGTCGAAGATCGATCACTCTCGAATGTTAGCTCGAATGAACGAAAAATTATATGTAAGCCTAGGATAATCTAGGCAGGGTCTTGCGGGACAACAACAAAGTAAGGATCTGGGATCCGTTGAAATGAGGCGCGGAGGGATATTCGGGAAATCCCCGGTTGCGGTCATCCGGCTCCCCGAAGTACTGCTGGCTAGACTACTTTTAGCTTGTGACTTGCTAACGTCCGCTCCCAACCTGAGCGTAAATCTGCCCGTGTATAAGGTTCCCAGCGAGACCCGTGTCGATCAGTTAGTGGATGCAGTAGTCGTGCATCACAATCGTATTGATCTGACGGGTAGGTGCGTCGAGGCTCTAGCTCGAGACCAGGGACCTCTGCGTACGGTCACAATCATCGACTCGGGATCAGTGACGCCGATTTCTGATTCCCAACAACGGTTGTGGGGTGACCTCTTGGGTCGAGCGAAAGAAGGACGCCGTCCGATTGGCCTCTTCATCGAGTCCTTTAAGGAGAACGTGGGGTTCGCTGATGGAAACAATCGCGGTCTCGCTCTTCGAATTCGAGATGGGGCGGGATTCTACCTGATATTGAACAACGATGCGTATTTAGAACCCAGAACTCTCGAGTTGATGGTAGATACCGCCCTAGAATCTGGGGCTGGGATGGTTGCCCCCGCTGTTTATCAGGCGGGTGATCCCGAGCGGATTGATAGGTTCGGTTTAACACTGACGAGGAGTGGGGCGGGGTATGACCGTAAGAATGAGTCTGATGGACCACTGCTTTGCCCTTCAGGATGTGCAGCCCTGTACCGTCGAGATCTAGTCCTGGAGTTGATGGGTGATCCGGAGGGTTTCTTTGACCGGCGGTTTGAGGCTTATGCCGAGGATCTCGATGTGGGTTTGCGAGCTCGTGCTAGGGGTTACCGGGTGGCATTTGCTGCAAGGGCCAAGATTCTTCATGAAGGTGGCGCCACCTTTGGTCCATCGTCTCCTCAGTCTTATTTCCTGCGCCATCGGAACACGATCTGGACGATTGCGAAGAACTTCTCTACTAAGCTTCTCTACGAAGTAGGTTTCTGGCTGATCCTTGGGCAATTAGCTGGGATCGCCAACGGAGTTCGCCGACGAAGATTTTCCGCTGTAGTCCGAGGCAAAATTGAGGGGGCAAGGGGCTGGAGGGACTTTAGGCGACGGACTTCGAATAGAACCAAGGTTTCCGATCTAGGACTTCTAGATCATCGCTTTTGGATTCGGCCCTAGGATTATACCGTGACGTCAGCGGTTGATTAGCGCTACCGCGATCCCGGCTACGCCCAGAACGGTCGTCGCCACAAACTGCTGGTTACGCTCTAGCCAGCTGCGACGTTCTACGAAGATTTGATCACCAGAACGTGTCCCTATGGAGAGCAGATCAGCCATCGGATCTACACCGGACAGGATTGTCGCGTCTCCCCTGATCAGGGTGAGTTTGCGGAGGTCACCCTCTCGACTGGCACCACCGGCTAGGGCGACGGCACTCGCGAGCGATGCGGTAGGATCTAGCCCGTACATTCCTGGTCGGTTGACCTCGCCGAGGACGTAAACACGTCGGACGGGCGTTACGGTGATCGACGGGTTCCTGAGTTCTTGGGTGTATCTTTCAATCAGCAGAGCACGGAGTTGCGCGATCGTTAGGTCGACTGCGGTGACGCGACCTAACATGGGCAAGGTCACAACCCCCTCCTCATCTACGACGAATTCACCACTGAGATCAGGTTCTAGCCATATGCGGATCTGGAGAGCGTCTCCTGGCAACAACAGTGACCTAGCTACTGGAGAAGCCGACGATGATGGAGCGATGTTGGACACACTTTGTGACTCGCTTTCGGAGGCCCATAGTCCCAAGACAGCAAAGGCCACTATTGTTGGCGAGACGAAACCCTTCAGGCGATGGGCTGCGAGAAACTTCATCGAAATTGCGATCATATATCGAAGCTATTCTCAGCCCTACACCTCTACAAGGTGATTCTGATTATGTATGTGAGCCAAATTCATTGACGACAGCTATTGTTGAGGAAAGGCTGATCTATTCAAACGTCACATTTCGTGTATTTGATGCTTAGAAGACGGTTGGTGTGGGCAGGGACCTTTCTGTTTCTCATAGTGACTCAGGCTTGTGAAGAGGTCTTCACGCCTCGCTTCACATACGCCTCTGTAGAAGTGGTAGTCACGCTGCCGGACGGAGAGGGCGTCTCAGGTGTACCTCTAGTACTTTATAATGGGACTCGCCACCTAGACTATGGGAAGACGGATTCCTCTGGAGTATCTCGCTTCGACCTAGTGCCCGAGGGTGACCTTGGCGTCAGTTCAGCTCCGACGCGCTATTTTTATGCGAAGCAGCACCCTGACGGGTACTACAGGACCTTTCGAGTCGTGGAAGGCGATGAGATACGAGTCGAGTTTCAATACGAGGACGCGAGAGGCAGTATCGCATTGCGGGTTCTAGATCAGGATTCAGTGCCTCAATCTGGTTTCGTAGTAGAGCTTTACACTGCTTCAGGGACCCAGGAACGGACTACGTTGAGTGAATCTGGGTCGGTACTGTTTTCGGAGTTGACTCCCGCAGACTACGGTGTGCGTGTGCTCGGTTCTGGGGTCTGTCCACTTTTACCCAACGGCTTCGTCTATCGAGATGGACTGATCGTCAGTTTACGGCAAAACTTCGAGATCGAGATAGTTCTTCCGCCTTGTTTTACCTGACCTTAAGACAGAATAAGCTCCAGTAATTAGCCCAGTTGTGGCTCAATCGAGGAGCGATGATATCTGCTTTCCGCTCCAACGACGGCGAATAGGCCTGCCAACAGTCCGATCATCGCCGCAAGAATCGCGGTGATAGATCGGCGTGGAAAGGCGGGTCGGTCTTCCTCTATGCCGGTGTCTACTATTCGCACTTCTGCATCATCCACGGCTCTACGGACCTCTACGTCTGCCAGTCGAGTTTCAAGCATTACGTATAATTCGCTCAGGATTCGCTGGCGGCGTTTGAGTACCGTGTATTGCAACTCTAGTGAGGGAAGGCTACGCAGCGATTGATCGAACGTATCGAGCGCAGATTGTGTTGATTCTATTTGATTATCGAGGCCTTGGAGATAGTCGTTTGCGATGTCGAGCAACTGTTCCTCTATCTCGCGGATCCGCAAATCTAGTGCGACCACGTCTTCATTGGTTGCTTGACGACGCACGAGCAACGTTGCCCGTTCGTTTTCGAGAGCCAGCAACGAAAGTACTAGTTCTTGCACCCCTTCGTTGGATATGAAGGTCGGAAAGCTGGCAAGCGCCCGGAACGGCGTTTGAGCGCCGGCGCGCGGAGAACTGTTTTCCAACTCTTCAACTACAGCTCCCAGAGAAGATCTTTCAACCTCAGCTACATCATGGATCAGCTGCATCTCGGCAACACGACCGATTTCTTGGGTTGCCTGTTCCTCTGGGAGAACCACGAGCTCTGATGTCTGAAAGGCCTCAAGCTCGGCTTCCGCGGCCAGGAGTTCTTTCTCAATTCGATCGACCTCTTGTGAGAGAATCGTCTCTTCACGCCGAACGTCCCGTTGACTCCAAGTCAGTGAAAAGTCTACGAAATCTTCTGCAACCCGATTAACGAATTGACGCGCGACCGCTGGATCTGGATTACGGTACTGAATTTCGATCAGCCGCGAGCCGATATCAGATCTTTGAATTTGAATACGCCTTCTTAGCGAGCGCATGCTTCTTCGAAATGAATCAACGGAAATACGTATCACGGAGGGGGGATCCGATGCGAGTGAGTCCTGGAGCTGAAACGTCATGGGCCCGATTGAAAATTGTTCTCCAATCGATATTGCCGAGGGTAACTCCACCGGTTCCCGATTTCCGCGAGAAGAAACCCGATAAGATCCATCACCTTGTCTGCGCATAGTGTAGGTTCCCTTCGGCGCATCTTCACCCGCTTCCACGAGCGAGAAAATATCCGAACGGAACACTCTCCAAGGTCTGCTCAGTTGGACATGGAGCGCTAGCTCGTCGGCCACAGGCTCAAGCATAGCACGGCTTCGGAGAATACCGATCTCTGTTTGCACGTCGGTTTCGCCAAGACCGCCTGCGGCCGCGAGTCCTCCGGGCAGCGCCTCAGCTACGTCTCCAATACCGCTAAGTAGAGAAGACCCAAGCCCTGCTTCAGAACTCATGCGTACTCTGAAAGACGCTTCGCTCTCGTACACAGGAGTGACCAGAAGGGATGCGAGAAAAGCAGTGCTTGCGACTATCAAGGAGGTAAGGGAGAAGCGCAGGAGATGACGCCTCAGGAGCGATGGAAGGTCAAGCACGTGGATGGACTTGGGAGGGACAGATTGGGCCACGGGGATCACTTCGCCGATGCTTCTAAGGGGTTCATGTCTATTGAGTGCGCCTAAACGGTGTTATCGCCTGGCTCAGACAAGCTCCGATCGGTTTGCCAAGATGTCCAGCCCATCCCGAGAATCAGCCAGGTGATTGGCTCAGTATGGGACTGTTGGAAGATATTAAAAATAAAGGTTGCGACGACCAGAGCACGGGTTTGTGGGTTGCGTCGGTAGGCCCCAATGAACAGGACAACCATGAGTGCTGCGGCCAATAGACCAGATTCTGCAAACATTGTGACGAGGAGCGAGTGAAAATTACCGTACTGGTTCCCGGGAAAAATGGACTGGGTCTCCAAGAATGCATTCCCGTAGCCAATTCCTATCGCCAAATGTTTCAAGTTTTCTGTGGCGACCTCAAGTCCCAAAAGTATGAGCTGGGTGTGTTGGCTAGTTGAACCTTCCTCCAGCGTGAGACGAGTGCCGAGCATCCCCGCGATCCCATCAAGAAAGTCCGAACCTGAGGGTGAGAGTGCGTAGGGAAGTAGAAGAGCGGACACCGCAGCAAGTAGAAGAAGGACCCGCAAGCGCGTGATAAGAAAAGAGCGCCCTGAGAACACGTGCCAACCGACACATACTAACCCGGCGAGTGCGGCTGACCGAGATAGTGTTAGAAGCACGGCTAGTGTACCCAGAGCAACCCATCGAACTTGTGAGCGGTCTTCAGGTCCGTGGGTCCAGATAATCCATGTGAATACAACGGTGCCAAAGCCCCCTAGGTTAGGATCTGAGCTAAGGCCTGTTAGACGAGGGATTACGCCAAAGTAAAGTCCCGGTCGCAGATCTAGGAATCCATTGCTCAGCCAAACCGGATCAACCAACCACGAGAACAGCTGGAGCCCATTGAACAGGAGCACTGAGATTAAGCCCCACTTGGCTCCTCGGTAGAGGATGGATCTCGACTCGGGAACCGAGAGAAGTGAGAATCCTACTGCCAACACTAGGTAAACTTGAACGACTAGGAGTGCTACGCGGCGAGCCGATGTCGCAAGGTCATAGCTCGCAAAAGTGGACAGGACGAGGATTCCCATAAGAAGGGTGATCGCAAGAAGGAAGTCAGAAGCTCCCTCGGCCATAGGAATCGATTCACCCCTGGTCCAGGAGCGCCACAGGAAGACCATGACGATTAGCGGAGCGAGAGCTAGAAAGGGCGTCATGACTAGTGGGCCCAAAGATCCCAGTAGATCGATGCGGGTGGCTCCGATCAGAGCTAGCCAAAGGGGGAATACCTTAGGGCTCATGCGCCGGTCGCTGAGAAACTTAAACGAAGTACCTGGTTCCTAAGATCGACACCTCGGTAGGCGTCGTTGGGTAGAGGCTTCGTTTGAAACAAGTAATTTAGGCGGATTGATTCTGCCCACGCGGCTTCGAACCTAAACGGACCGATCTTCCCTGCCCCTCGTACTCCTGCGAGCAGGGTCACATCGGCTCGGCGGTACTCTGGAAAATATGAGTAGAGCGCTTCGTTCTCTAGTCTCATCCGAGTTCCAAAGAGCCCCAGATTCCATCTGGGTGCTACCCAGTCAACAGCGAGCCATTGACTCGATCCGCTAGGACCAATCCCTGCCCCGATAACTCGTCCTTTGTGGGTGTAGCCTTGGATGACCCTGCGACTCGTATACCACTCACCGTGTTTCTTAAGCCTGAAGGACTGACTCGGTTCCAGACTTGTGATCTCAGCCTCGATCGCCAGTCGAGCCGAATTCGTCGTTGATTGATCGTGCCTCAGTCCGAGTGTGTAGCCTCGGCTGTGATGCGGCGCCTCAAGGAAGTCACGAAGAGAGCGAGGTTCCTCCGAGCGTCCCCATTCCATCCATGTTTCCAAGCCCGCGTCTGGAAAGCTCCAGTGCGCGAATATCGAAAAAATCCGGTCAGGACCTAGAGGACGTTGCTCGTCACTCGTTTCGGACGCTACAGGTCCTACTGACCTAACGAAATCGAAAGCTGCTGTCGGAAGATCCATGAACCCGAGTGCAGGTGCATAGACAACTCGTCCGATGCCCACGCTTAGATTGGGTTCGAAAGACGGATTGAGGGTAACGATCACTCCGCTTAATGATCGGTGATCATTTTCGGGGTCGTTATCGAAGTAGGATGACTCTTCTAGCCGACCAAGGATCCATTGAGCGTGAACATCTCCGATCGGTGATTCAAACGGTTTGGTCGTTTGAGCAAACAGGCGCGGAAATCCCTGAGCGTTATTGCTTACTAGAAACGGGTTTCGAATAGACGGCCCCCAGCGAAAGCTTTCTGTGGCGACGCCGATACGGACTGATGCGGACTCCCATGACAGGCTGCTCTGGCCGGGTCCGAGGGACATGCCGGAATCGTATCCTAGCCGCTGAGGCAGGTCTATCGAGTGAGGCGGATAGTGGAATGGCGAGGCAAGCGGATGGCGCATCCGCTCTCCGATATCACCCGGCCGAGGAATATTTTCTGGGTATGAAAACGTCTGAAAGTCGAGGTTTTGAGTTCCCCATATTTCCGGGGCCAGAACCGCCGTCACTGAACCATAAGACAGTGTTACACCCACCTGACTTCGTCCGGATAAGCCACGACCAGCCCAGACACTCCCTTCGTTGATAGATAAAGGCAAGTCCGAGTTAAA
>DLTN01000025.1:10484-12647 GCA_002500925.1 Gemmatimonadales bacterium UBA7835
TACCGAGTACCTGATCTTCCTTATTTCAGCTAGGACGTTTCCGGAGGCGGTTCGGATCCACGGGCTTGTGCCGACTTCTGAACCCATTGGCGGGTTTCGTAGAGACGTATCCAAGAATACGCCTCGGGTTAGACCCACACGCCAGAGCGTGTCGGCCTCCGCATAGATAGGCGAAGGCGTGGGGCTTGCCGAGACAAGAGCGGCGATCAGGTGGAGGAATGGAACAGACACGAGTCGAAGTTCGAGAAGCTGGTGTGATCGGGCAATGTCACCCGCTCAGTAGAGAAGATTGGGTTTGAGGTTTACCCTTGTGTTTATGGACCACCTGCAGACAGCGCCCGGATCCCCTCACCGAGAATTTCTTTTGATCGCGTCTCAAAGGAAAAGTGGTTGTTGCAGATTCAGATTATCGATGTTGGTTGTAGCAGCAGTATTTCTATGGAGCGCGTCGAGAGCTCAAGGGCAGATGCCAAAGAGAGACGCGGCAGTGTCGTGGCTTTACGTAGTACCAGGGACTGTAGCGGATCGGTATGCTCGTACTCTTGAGAACCTGGGGCTCCTACCGGAGCGTTCTGCGGCAGCTCGCGATGGTTCAGAGGTTTGGATGTTCTCTGCTGAGGAACGCGGAACGCCAGAGGGCGTGTCCTCAGGTGCTCCACCTTGGCACGATGTCTATAGGACTACGCCCTCAAATGAAAAGCGGTGGGGTCTTCTTCCCGTGCGGACGCAAAGCTCGTTCAATACCGCATTTCCATTTCACCGGGGGAGTGGTCCCGTCTGGCACGGTAAGGGCTTTACCCAGTCTCTGGAGGGTGGATGGTTCGGAAAGTGGGGCCCGTTAGCCCTAGTTCTGAACCCTGTCTGGTTCCGAGCCGAAAACCTGGATTTTGTTTTGGCTCCAACCGGAATGGATGGGGAGGGAAGGTTCCGATCTCCGTTGGAGTCTGATGCGATCGATATTCCACAGCGTTTTGGAGATGAGGCATACCAAGTTCTATCTCCTGGGGCATCGTCACTAAGACTGAACATGGTTGGCCTGACTGTTGGGGTATCTTCTAGCCCTCAAGTCTGGGGTCCTGGCGAGCTTCATCCCCTCGTTATGGGCGCTGTGGCGGGCGGGATCCCCCACGTGTTTGTTGGAACGAGCACCCCGTTCAATGCTTGGATTGCAGATCTTGATTTTCGTTATATGGCGGGACGAACGGAGAGGAGTCGATGGTTCGGTCTGACTGGCGACGACAGATTCGCTCTTCTGAACGGATTCGTGGCATCTATTCGCCCTCGTGGACTTCCTGGTCTGCAGCTTGGTGTCACTCGCTTGTTCCATCAGCCTTGGCCGTCGGCTGATGGAATGATGCGCGAGCTGCTAAAGAAACCTTTTGAAGGGATCCTAAAGACAGGTTTGCAGGGGGTTGATGAGCGCTTGGATGACCAATTTGCGTCAGTATTTGCCAGATGGATGGTCACTTCCGCCGGCGCTGAGGTGTGGCTCGAATTCGTGAGGGGTGATCACTCTGTCGACGGGCGATGGCTCTTGCTTGAACCTGAGGACTTCGGAGGCTATGCCGTGGGGTTTCGAAAGACTTGGCGCTCAGATTCCGCTTTTACAGTCTTTCATGCTGAAGGTATAGTTTCTGGAACGACGCATCGTGAAAGGGGAGGCGCTCGCCTTACTTCAGAATGGGGCATGTGGGGACACTATCCAGGTGCGATTTATGGCAATTCTTCCTATCGCATCGGTGGTTGGACGCACAGAGGCCAACTTTTAACTACAAGTGCTGGTCCTTTTGGTAACGGCCAATCCTTGGGTGTAGATCATTACAGTCCGAATGGATATTGGTCCTTAAGTGTGGATCGCTCGATTGTACGAGAACAGCCCGCTGCTGCTAGGACCAGCGGGGAAGGGGTCTCGGATGTGCTCTACGTAGTTTCAGGGAGCTCAACTCGCTTTTTGGACCGATGGGATATCGGTCTGGGAATTGATTGGGTTATGAATCTGAACCGCCATCTTAGCCGTGGTTCGGATGCAATGAACATCAGGCTTCAGGCTACTGTCAGCAGAAGGTTTTCTGTATTCGATCGCTGATCTCTGTTCGCCACGCTGCAATCAAGACGCGTTTCCACAGCCAAGCACTGCATACTGCCACTAGAATCAGCAACCCA
>DLTN01000006.1:0-14931 GCA_002500925.1 Gemmatimonadales bacterium UBA7835
ACGGGCCTCTCTACTCCGGTCCTTCGCGCATGGGAGCGACGGTACAGTGTTGTAACCCCGAGTCGGAGCAACGGTGGACAACGCCTATACTCAGACGCCGATATTAGACGTCTGCAACTACTAGCCACTGCGGTAGATGGCGGCCGCAGTATCGGACTCATAGCGGACCTTGAACCTCCGCAACTCGAAGCTCTGATTGATGAAGATCGGCAGATGCCGATTCAGCCAGTCGGCGGCCGCGTTGCTCCAGACACAGAGCGAGTGACGCTCGCGCTAGACCATATCAAGCAGATGCGCACCGACGCGCTGGAGCAACTTCTTATGCGGTCAGCGGTGGAAATGCGCCCGCATGAGCTAGTCGAAAGCCTAATGGTGCCGCTTCTTCAAGAGGTTGGGCGAGGATGGCAGGCTGGCCGCCTTCCACCGAGCACAGAGCATATTGCATCCGTTGCGATCAGACGCTTCCTGGAGTGGATGTCGTCGACGAACCAAAAAGATCAGGGAGCTCCGCTTGCACTCACTGGCACACCCGCTGGTCAACAACACGAATTTGGAGCTTTACTGGCTGGAGTTGTCGCCGCCTATGAAGGATGGCGTGTACGCTTCTTGGGACCAGACCTGCCAGCTCTAGAGATAGCTCGGGCAGCTCAAACAATGAACGCGCGTATGGTGGCACTATCAGCCGTGCACCCGCGACTAGATGCAAAAGGGGTCCACGAAGTTCTGGAACTCCGGCGACTACTTACGACGAACGTCAAGATTGTGATAGGCGGCGCAGGAGCTGAGCCGCATCGAGAGCGATGGCAGGAAGCAGGGATCTTGAGTCCATCAACGTTCTCTGGCTTCCGTGACAGCTTACAAATCCCCGAAAACAAAAGCTGACACTCTCCAGCACCCTTTGCAGCCTGCCTACTCTTCCGAAAACGCTGCGTCAAAAGCAGTATGAGATACGGGAAAGTCGATAGCCTTCACGAAGGCACACGCCTCCTCCGCACCATGCTCCCTCTCCATTCCAGCGTCCTCCCACTCAACTGAAAGCGGCCCACTATAGGAGATTCGGTTGAGCGCACGCACGATCTCCTCGAATGGAACTTTGCCGCGACCAAGACTCCGGAAATCCCAGTTGCGGTCAATGTTACCAAATGGCAGATGCCCTCCAAACACTCCGGACAGCCCCGGACGATTCGACCACCAAACATCTTTCATGTGGACGTGATAGATACGCTCACCGAAACGGTTGATAAAGTCGACACAGTCCACCCCCTGGTACGCTAGGTGGCTTGGATCATAGTTGAAACCGAAGGCCTCTCGATACTCTAGGGAGGCTAGTGCCCTCTCTGCCGTTATGGTGTCGAAAGCGATCTCAGTCGGGTGCACCTCGAGTGCGAAACGGACACCCACCTCGTCAAATACGTCCAGAACTGGAGTCCATCGTCGAGCAAATTCCTCAAAGCCTTCCTCTACCCAACGCTCGGGGACAGGCGGAAATGAATACAGAAGGGGCCATATAGAGCTTCCCGTAAAGCCGTTGACCACCCTTACTCCGAGGTTTGCTGCGGCTCTCGCTGTCAATTTCATCTCATCTGCGGCCCTCGCTCTGACCCCCTCCTCCGCACCATCACCCCAAACATGCTCCGGGAGGATCGACTTGTGCCTCTCATCGATGTGATCGCATACAGCCTGCCCCACCAAGTGATTACTCACAGCGAACACTTCGAGTCCATGAGACCCGAGCATCTCGCGAAGAGCTACGCAATAATTCTGGTCCGAAGCGGCTCTTACGACATCGAAGTGATCGCCCCAGCACGCGAGTTCGAGTCCGGCATAGCCCCAAGTAGCAGCCTTTTTAGCTAGCTGTGCTAAAGGCAAATCAGCCCATTGCCCGGTAAAGAGTGTTACAGGACGTGTCTGTCCGTTGCGATCGCTCCAGATACTCATGTTCTCTCACGGGACTTGGTCGATCGTTCCGCCGTCATCTTCACCCAAGCCTGGTCTCGATCACTTTCGACTGCTCGACATATGAAATCCACCCCCAGTGCTCCATCCTGAACCGTTGGGAAATCCGGAGTGACCCCGGTGACAGGATCAACACCAAGGATCGCAGCAGCAGCCTCACTGTAGATGTTCGCAAAAGCCTCTATAAAGCCTTCCGGATGTCCACCAGGAAGACGTGTCGCCCTTGTCGCATGAGGTCCGACACCCCCTCCTCGAAAAAGCACGGTCTCAGTACCGCCCGAGTCGACCATTCGAAGGCGATCGGGATCCTCTTGACTCCAATGGAGTGCGGCGTCTGCGCCATACACCCTTAGAAGAATATGATTTCGTTCTCCGGTGGCGATCTGAGAGACCATCATGACACCACGAACACCATCCTCCAGGTCGAGAAGCACAACCGCATCGTCTTCTAGCGCTCGACCCTCTACAACGGTACCGAGATCGGCGAAAAGGCGCCGCACCTCAAGACCAGTGACGTAATGCATAAGATTGAAAGCGTGCGTTCCAATGTCTCCCAGGGCAGACGACGGCCCAGCTCTTTCGGGGTCGCCACGCCATTCCGCCTGTTTATGGCCTTCTGCCTCCAGCAGTGTACTCAACCATCCCTGAGAGTACTCCACCACTACTTTTCTTATAGCACCAAGCTCTCCAGCCGAAACTCGCTCACGAGCTTCTTTGATCATTGGGTAGCCCGTGTAGTTGTACGTGACCACAAAAACGAGCCCGCGTTCCGTTGTCAGACGAACTAGTTCATCTGCATCTTCCACGCTCGTAGTAAGTGGCTTGTCACAAATCACGTGGATACCCGCCTCGAGAAAAACCTTCGCTACCTCGTAGTGCAGGTGGTTCGGAGTCACAATGACAACAGCTTCGATACCGTCTTCTCTAGCAGCCTCAGCTAAAGCCATCTCACGGAAGTCCGAATAAACCCGTTCACCTTTCAGCCCTAGCTCTTCCCCTGTCTGACGCGACTTAGCAGGATCGGAAGAAAAGGACCCAGATACCAGCTCGTATCCTCCGTCGACTGCGGCGGCGGCCCGATGGACCCCCCCAATAAACGCGCCAGGGCCACCTCCGACCATCCCGTATCGAATCTGCGTCACTCGGAAGCCTCTATGCTTCTGGCTAGATACCCACCTGCCTTCCTATCTCGCATGTAGAGGACGGAGAAGATCATTGTCAGCAATACGCAAAGTGGAACGATCCACCGGAACGAGACCTTCCCGCCGATATTGTCCGCTGGCCCTAAAATTGCTTGGGCCTCAGCTACTAGACCTAAATCGACGTCCGACGCGATCACGGCGCGTAAAGCATTCGATGTAGCCGGAGCAGGTAAGGCTCCTGAATCGGACTGCCATGCACGAGCCACTTCTGTGATCGCTTCTGCGGCCGCCTGAGCATCCGGGCCAGAGTGGGCTGCTAGAATCGGCTCCGCCCGCTCAAACAGTCCGATCGTCTCAACAACCGGGAGTTCCTCGTGAGCATAGCGATCAGCGATAGCGCCCATCTGGGGAGACGTGACCAAACCCACAGTCGCCATACCTACCGTACCCATGAGTCCTAAGCCAAGCGCTCCAGAACGTGGGACTCGCTCTGAGACGACACCAAGCATGGTCGGCCAGAAATAACAGACTCCGATCGCGAACACCGTAGCTGCCAAGAACGTCATAACTATGCCGCTTGCGTAGCTGAGTGCGAAAAGCCCCACACCAGAAATGACAGCTGATACCAAGAGCAAGCCGGTCGGTGAGATACGGCTCACGACGTCACCCGCACGATAACGCATAATGGCCATCAATCCGTTGATCCAAACAAGCACTAGAATCCCCACCATCCCACCAGACTCCAACACGGCGGGCACCCAGCGATTCGGCCCTAGTTCTACCGAAGCCGTCATGGCCATGGCTATCAGCAGTACCCACATGAGAGGAGTGGTAAATGCTGCTCTAAACATTTCCCCCATAGTCACACCGGCCTCGACGCCCTCAGTGGGCGGGAAGTCCTCTCCCAGCAGTAGGATGCCATATGCGAAAGTGGGTATGAGTATCAGTCCAACCTTGATCTGCCAGCCTGGAAGGCCGACCGCGTCGAGAGCAAACGCGGCCAGGCCTCCAATAACCACACCCCCCGGAAACCAGACGTGGAACTGATTCAGTTTCACCGTCTTGTTCTCCGGATAGAGTGCTGCAACCAGGGGGTTGCACGCCGCCTCAACCAGACCATTCGCCATTGCGATGATGAGGGCACCAGCGAAGAGCGTCGTAAAACCACCAGCGAAGATCATTGTCAAAGAGCCTAGCAGATGGCCCAAAAACGAAAACCGTAGCAGCGACTTCATCCCAACGGAATCGGCAAGCGGAGCGAACGCCAACTGCGAGACGGCAAAGCCCCAAAGAGCTGCGCCACCAATCCAACCGACCTCTTCGTTAGTTAGCACGAATTCTCGCTTCAGGGCGAGCATGACCGCACCTACCGTCGCAAATGCAACCGATGTGGCGATTAGAGCAACACAACTTCCGAAGAAAAGGCGATCTGCGTTGACGTTCTGTTGAGGTACTCCTGTCATTATTCTGTGCCGATGGTAGTGGGTGTGGAAATTATGCGAGTCCCAAGTGACGGAGGACATCAGGTGGTGGTGGGTTCCACTGTGCTAGAGGGACATTACCGATGTACTGCAGATCGTCCATACCGACCTGAGTCGTCCAGAATGCGGTCGAGGTCAGATCACGGACACGATCGAAAAATCTCGCGGCCTCCTCATGGTCTGCCGCCGCCTCAGGTAAGAAGCAAATGTCATCACAAATCGTGGCTTGTTGTTCGGCTGAGAGATTCCGAAATCTCAACCCCTCACCGAAACGCTCCGCAGCTTGCTGATCCAACCAGACGAGGCCAGCTCGGACCAGCACAAGGTCATCCGAATTACCGACGTACGGGGCGCTGACCCACTCATCAATGAAATCCTGAGCACCGACCTCGCTCGCAGAGGGTGATCTGTCATCTGCAGGAATGACCAGATCACATAGGATGGCGAGTGATTCCAGCTCATCTGAGGCCAGTATGCGCTCCCAAGGCACAACTGGACTAACGAGATCTGGATCCCACAGGGTACCCGCCGCTTTGGGGTTGCTCGTGAGCCTTGAAGTTGAAGCCGAGGCCGAGTCCGGGCTGCCCTCAGGAGCACAAGAACCAAATGCAGGAACAGCAGCGGCTGCGATAGCCATCACCTTAATGGCCTGTCTTCGGTCCATCGGAATGGCCCCTTCCAAACCGAGCTGATCAAGTACGGGGAGTTGGCTCGCCCCCTTCGCTCCGTCGTTCATCCTATACTGCCATGCGCGAGCTGTTCAACTATGTAGTCCGATGCCCGCCAAGCTATAGCCATAATTGAGAGTGTAGGGTTCTTGTCAGCATTCGACACAAAGCAACCACCATCTGTGACGAACAGGTTATCCACCTCCCAAGACTGACAGAACTGATTCAGAACCGAACTCTTCGGGTTGCTACCCATGATCACCCCGCCCACCTCGTGGATGATTTGCCCAGGACGCGCGATTGCATTTGCACCGTCATCCTGAACAGTGCTCAACACCTGTCCACCCATGGCCTCGATAATATCGCGAAAAGTATGCTGCATATGTCTCGCTTGGTTCAGCTCATGTTCTGACCATTTCCAGTGAAACCGAAGAGTCGGGATTCCCCACTGATCAACTTCACTCGGGTTAATTTCACAGTAACAATCTTGGTTTGGGATCATCTCACCCCGACCGTCGAAATACATGAACGAGCCATAGTACCTTCGGCAATCCTCCTTGAAGGCCTGTCCATAAGAGCCCCTGGTCAGCGACTCTATCCCACCGAACGCGCCATAGCCCGGCATCCTACGCCCTCCTCCAAATTCGATATGGTATCCGCGTGCAAAGTCGAGCTGCCCACGAGCCTGTTCCTGATATAGCCACCAGGGCATATAGAGGTGCATCCCAGATGCCCCGTCCGTGTTATGCGGCGGACAGTTCTCCAATGCGGGTATCTGCCCTGACACGCCCGCTCCGACAGTGTCCATCACGTACTTGCCCACGAGCCCTGAACCGTTAGCAAGGCCATCAGGAAACGCTCCACTCTTTGAGTTTAGGAGTATGCGCGCAGATTCACACGCACTCGCCGCCACAACGACAACCCTAGCGCTCACGTGTTCGTCCAGCCTCGTCCTCTTGTCGATGTAGTGAACTCCAGTTGCACGACCACGAGAATCCACTGTCACCTCGCGCACCATCGCGTCTGTTACAATGTCCAGATTCCCGGTGGCCATTGCTGGAGGAAGAAGCACCGTTGGCGACTGAAAATTCGCCTTAATCGAGCAACCACGACCGCAATCTGTCGCGTAAAAGCAAGAGGCTCGGGACCGCATGGATTCGAAAGTGACCCGTTGAGCCAACGAGTTGTTCGGCCATAGCGCCCGTGACAGTCGCTCAGCTTCCTGGCGCTGTGTCATGATCGCTAGGTGCGCGGGGATCACCGGGATATCGAGCTGGTCTCCGCACACTTTTTGCGTCAGAAGTTCGGTGGCCCTCGGAGCAGGCGGGGGCTGCAAGACACCCGGTGACGAGTTCGGCGTGTTTTCTAACCCTTCGTTCGAACCGTACACGCCAATTAGCATCTCCGTCTTGTCATAGTATGGCGCTACGTCCTCGTAACTCATCGGCCAATCAAAGCCGAGTCCGTCGCGAGAATGTGGTTTGTAGTCGTATTCTCCCATTCGCAGTGAGATGCGACCCCAATGGTTTGTTCGCCCCCCGAGCATCCTAGCCCGCCACCACATGAAATCCGCTCCGTCTGCACTCGAATACGGTTCGCCGGGGACACGCCATCCTCCATCAACAGTGGCGTCGTAAAATCCAAAGGGCTTTTCCGGAGTGCCAGCCGCACGGAGGGGGGCATCTCTGGGCAACTGAAACATCGGCGTTTCAGTAACCGGATCGTAGTCCCGACCTGCTTCGAGCATCAGAACTCGAACACCGGAGCAAGCGAGCACGTATGCGCACATGCCTCCCGCCGCACCCGATCCGACGACAATTACGTCGTACTCTTCTTCAGTCTTACCTCTCACTGCGCAAATTCCTGCATGAGGTAGTCGAAGCTGCGACGCACAGTCACAAGGGAATCTGCTGGATTGTCATGTTCGATGAAACTGTGTCGGACCTCGTGAGCGGCGGCGGCTCCGAGGATCCTTTCAAAGTCGATGACACCGTCCCCAACGTCGACCATCGCACCCTGGGCTGAGCGGTCTTTGATGTGGACACTCGTCACACGAGCCGAGTAACGGTCGAGCCATTCCAGCGGCTCATGACCACCGTCGACGACCCAATAAATATCCATCTGCCAGTCCACGAGAGAGCCATCGGTTTCATCGAGCAGCAGTGCCATCGGTATCACACCATCCATGGGATCGAACTCGAACTGATGGTTGTGGTAACCGAATCGAATACCCATCCGTCGGGCGGCCTCTCCGGCTCGATTCAAGTCATCGGCAACGGCCCTATACCCATCAGGAGTGCGGACTTCCTCAGGGAGCCAAGGGACCACGATCATATCGTGACCAAGTTCTACCGCATCGTCCAGCGTTCTTTGCCAGTCGCCACGAACCTCCGCAAAGTCCGCATGCCCAGACACAGCGCGCAGGCCAAACTCGTCAAGGAGACGGCGAAAAGACGTCGGTGTCATTCCGTAAGTGCCAGCCATCTCTACCTCGAGGTACCCTATCTCCGCCAGAGTAGCCAGAGTACCCGAGACATCCCCTGACATCGCATCACGCACGGTGTAGAGTTGGACTCCTGGACGCCCGACGGTCACAGGGCGGCTAAAACAACCTAAAAACGGTGCAGCACTGAGTGCAGCGACGAAAGACCTGCGATCCATCAGCGTATCTCCCTAACCTTGACGTTTCGGTACCAGACGGGGTCCCCGTGGTCCTGCAGGCCAATATGGCCCTCGGAGACCTGACCATAGGCTGGCCACTGGCTGAACTTGCTCGCGGCGACCAGTTCGGTCCACTCCGGCGAACGAATTACATACTCGACGATCTTTTCTCCGTTAAGCCAGTGTTCGATTTGGTCGTCTTTAACAATGATGCGGATATGATTCCACTCCCCTGCAGGGTGCACTACACCCCTTGGAGCGGGATGCAAACCGTAATTGGCGCCGGCGCTCGTAAGTGGACTCTGACCGTCCGGGTGCAGATCGTCATCGAGCACCTGCAATTCAGGAGCGCTGTGGTAGATGTTCTCTTCCCCTTGAGCCGCTAGGTAGAACACCCCGCTATTCCCACCTGCCTCTACCCGTGCATCGAGGGCAAGCTCGAAGTTGCGGAAAACCCGTTGGGTCATGATGTCACCCCCAGGGCCGGTCCGTGAAATGGCGCCGTCCAGTACCTCCCAGCCGCTTGGCAGCCCAGAATGATCATAGGCCCTCCACCCGACCAAGGACTGTCCATCGAAGAGTAGTTCCCATCCTTCAGCTACTTCCTCGGTAGAGAGCACGTTGTCTGCGACCCCTTTATCCTCAGCGTTGGTTCCCGCTGCCTCGGTCTGACCAGCCACACACCCGGACGACACGAGAATAGCCAGAGCGATCGCAACCGATTGATCACATCGTTTCATCACAGGCTCCAGCCTTGGCGATATTCTCGCGTTAGAAAGCGATTAGCCGCCTCCGAGTTTGTAACCCTCATAGCCTCCCCATCGTAGTCTAGCCTGACCCCTTGTCCCGTCCGCAAAGCAACAAGTCCAAGCAACATGACTTCGGTTAGTGGGGCCGCATACGAAAACGGGCAGCTAGCCTCGCGACCTTCCTTACATGCGTTCGCCCAGTTCATTTCGTGACTGTCTTCAATGCGATCGTAACGCCACGGAACTACCTCCGCTTCTTCATGGAGTGTTTCAGGAAAGAGGCGAGGATTTCGCCCATAAGTCTCATGCATCAGAAGTCCGCGCTCACCCACAAAGATCACACCACCCTCCGGCTCCAGTTCGACATCAACCGGGAGTAGCTCCGGTCGCTGAGGCATAAGGCCCCCGTCATACCAGTGCAGCGAAACCGACGGCATCAGGCCACGACGCGGAAACTCATAGTGCACCTTGGTTGCCATCGGATACGATACCGGATCATCCGCAGTGCCACCCCACGGTGTCGAAGTTGCTTCGATCGTTTCTGGATAACCAAGGTTCAGAGCCCAGAAAGGGTGATCTATCAAGTGAGCACCCATATCACCTAGCGCACCAACACCGAAATCGACCCAGCCTCTCCAGTGGAAGGGGTGGTATATCGGGTGGTATGGCACCCTCCGAGCTACAGGCCCCAAATACTGATCCCAGTCAAGATGACCGGGCACAGGAAAATCACCAGACAAACCCCAGGCATGAGCCTCAGCGATGGAACCAGGCCACCAAGAGCGATCTGGGGAGTTGAGATCAAAATCGGAGGGCCTCGCTGTAGGACGGAGTAGCCCCTGTCCCCAGATTGGGCGATTAGTCCACACGTGCACCTCGCGGACATTTCCTATCACCCCCGCCTGCACCCACTCATTTATGAGACGAGCATCATCTGAAGAATGTCCTTGGTTACCCATTTGCGTCACTACGCCGGTTGTGCGAGCCAATCCTTGGAGCGCACGCGCTTCATGTACCGACCACGTTAGTGGCTTCTGCACGTAAACGTGCTTGCCCTCCTTCATCGCTGCAGCCGCAATCACCGCATGTGTGTGATCGGGCGTCGCTATCAGTACCGCGTCTATATCCCTCTGACGCTCGAGCATCTCGTCAAAACGAGTGTACTTGGTAGCACTTTCACATTGCTCCACCCAACGGTGGCCTTTCTCACGAGGGTTACCATCTCCATCAGTCATCCGCTCGCGTGCCTTATCCATGACCAGTTCAAGATCAACGTCACAAACAGCCACAATATTTTCAGAGCCCAGCTCTTGAGCATTCTCGGCGCCCATCCCGCCTGCACCCACTATGGCGACGTTGAGTGTGTCGCTGGGTGCTTGGTAGCCATGCCCACCGAGGACGTGACGAGGCACAACCATCCCCCCCAGCGCAAGCTTTGACGTGGTCGAAACGAAATTTCTACGGGTAACGTCTCCCATTACTCCTCCCGATCTTAAAATGAGATCGGAACAAACTAGGGTTTGAGCGACGGTTCGCTAATGAATGTCTCCCATTTACCTCATCCCGAACTAGGCGCAACCGCGATGCAGTCCAGTTCGACGAGAGCCCCAAGAGCCAGTCCGCTTCCAGCGAGCGCCGCTCGTGCCGGCGGGTCTGATGTGAAATATTCAGCGTAGACGGCATTCATGGCTTCATAGTCCTCGATATCAGCAAGGAAGACCGTGCACTTTAGTAAGTCCTGAAGCGTTGCACCTGCAGCATCAAGGACGGCTGAGATGTTCTCTATCGTTTGTCGGGTCTCAGCTTCGATCCCACCCTCGACTACTCGCGGAGGGCTTTCACCCGGAACCGCGCCAAGCTGACCCGACAAAAAAATCAAATCCCCAGAACGAATGGCGAGCGAAAATATCGGCAAGCTAGCTACACCGTCGGGTTGAATGACCTGTCTCCGATTCCTCTCCTGGTCCTGCGTTTGTGTAGAGCCACGATCAGTTCGCGGCTCGATCGTGCATCCAGAAATAAGAAAGCCAAGAGCCAGAAGTGCCGTGAAGCCTTTACGGAGGGGCATGTCATATTCTCCTTCAGTGAGCAGCGGCCGATTCTGGCAAGGTCGTCGTATGCGCCGGGCCACGCTATAGTCCCGACCATGATGAAGAGAAGACAATTCACTCGACTCACATCCGTGGCCGCCGCGGGAGCCTGGCTAAGCGAGACAAGCCCCCTGCGATTCGCATACTCCACCCGCCAAACAGGGCGGCCTGAGCGCCTTTCGGCAGATCCTCAGAGACTAGGGGAACGAATCCAGACTCTCGCGACATTCGGAGCGAATGAAGCCGGAGGGATAGACAGGGTTGCCTTTAGCGACGCCAATATCGAGGCTCTGGACTGGTGTGCTGGTCACCTGCGAAGCGCAGGCTTCCGAGTCGAGCGTGACCTCGTTGGGAACCTCGTAGCCCGCAAAGTGGGCAGTGACGCGTCACTGAACCCGATCATGTTCGGCTCACATATCGATTCGGTGCCGGGAGGTGGAAATTACGATGGTCAGGTTGGCTCGATGGGTGCGATGGAAATCGCTACAGTCTTAGCCGATGCTGGACACATGACACGGCATCCCCTGGAACTCGTTTTCTTCACAAACGAAGAAGGCGGTAAAACAGGGAGCCGCGCCCTAGTCGGAGAAGTCGCCCCATTTGAACTGGATATCGAAACAGCGTCAGGATACACGATCCGAGAAGGTCTGCGTCGCCTGGGGGGCAACCCCGATCGCCTAGCCGATGCCCAGCGAGACCCTGGTTCACTCGGCGCGTTTCTCGAACTCCATGTCGAGCAGGGTGCTGTGCTCGATCAAGATGATATGGATATCGGGGTGGTTGAAGGCATCGTGGGAATTACCAGGTGGACAGTTGCGGTCGAGGGTATGACGAACCATGCAGGCACGACGCCGATGGATCGCCGACAAGACGCTATGGTCGGTGCAGCCCGGTTTATCACAGCCGTTCATCGAGTAGCGAGAGACACGAAAGGCCGCCAAGTAGCGACCGTCGGGCGCCTCGAAGCAGAGCCAGGCGCACCGAACGTAATCCCGGGTCGCGTCATACTGACACTTGAGATCCGTGACCTAACCATGGGCGGGATTCAAAGCACCTTCGAAGAAATCCGCGCTCGATCCGCTGATATCTCAGAGGCGAGCGGGGTGACATTTTCTTTCAGACAATTCTACATCAGCCGCGCCGCACCAACTGATCTTCGTCTGCGAGACATGATCGAACGAAGCGCACAGGACCGTAACCTCTCATCTATACGGATGCCCTCAGGAGCTGGGCATGATGCGCAGAGCATCGCCCTGCTGTGCCCCGTTGGAATGATCTTCGTGCCTTCAATACGCGGGATCAGTCACGCGCCTGAAGAACGCACGGAAGCCGCAGATATCGTCAATGGCACGAATGTCCTTCTCGACACCTTGCTGTCGATCGACGAAAGTGCGTGAAAATTCCGGACGCCAATGAGACGAAAAGAATGACGACGAGTACGACCGGAGTGTAGAAACCGGATCAAAGAATCACATCAGATCTTCACCAAAGCGGCCTTCGGGTCGTTCACACGCTGAAGCAGACAGGCACCCACTACGAAGAGCACGCTAATCGACATAACCGAAAACTTCTGATTTCCACCGGTCATAAGCGCAACCTGGCCAAAAATCAGAGGTCCGATGACCGACGACGACTTACCGCACAACGCATAGAAGCCGAACATCTCAGACTCCCGTCCATCCGGGATGAGGCTCGCCATAAATGCACGACTGGCAGCCTGAATCGAGCCGAGTCCGAAGCCTGCCAGTAGTCCGAGCACTGCGAATGCCGCTTTGGACTCGACGAAGAAGATCCCGATTGCGATCGCGATCCAGAGCCCAAGCACGCCCGTCACGACTTTCTTAGGACCAAGATGGTCCGTTGGTTTTGCTAAAAGGAAGGCGCCCATGAGCGCCGCGATCTGGATGGCCAAATACAGATAGATCAACTCTTCCTGTTCATAACCGAACGTGGTCGAAGCAAGAGTACTCGACATGTAGATCGCCGTAAGCACTCCGTCAATGTAGAAGAAATATGCGATCAGATAACGTCGCATCTCGGTATGAGCCATCACCTCACCCCATAGCTCTCGGAAGCCGGTCAGGCCCCAAACCGCTGCCTGAGGTACCGTCATCGAGCCATTTCCATCCTTCGGCAGGTACAGGAAGGTCGGGATCGAGAAAACAAGGAACATGCCCGCGACCATGATCCACACGATCTGGATGTTAGACGTGGCATACTGAAGCGCCATCACCAGTCCAAGCGCGGAGCCGGCGTATCCGACCCCGTAACCCAAACCCGAGACCCAACCCTGTTTTTCCTGCGGGACTATCTCGGGCAAATAAGCGTTATAGAAGACCAAGCAGGCTTCGAAGCCGACGTTGGCGATCAGAAACAGAATGAAGCCGTAGAGTATCATCCCCGGCTCAAGGGTCGTGAAGAGTGCAACGCCTGTGACGCACATCGCGACGAAGAATGCCATGAAGCGCTTTCTGACACCCGCGCGGTCCGCAATGGCGCCGAGGACCGGTGCACTCAGAGCAACGATTAAAGCCGAGAGCGAAACGGCCCGCCCCCACAATGCGTCACCCTCGCCCGCCTCGTTCCCAACAATCGTTTCGATGAAGTAAATCTGGAAGACAACGGAGACGATCACCGCCGGGTAAACCGAGTTAGCGAAGTCGAACAACGCCCACGCACCTACCTGCTTCTTGTTCATGTACTACTCCCCTGATGAATCCAACGCCACTGTAGCACAGAGAGCCCCCCGTTGCATCCCCGCCCCGGTGAGGCGAATCTCAGCCGACTCTTGAACCCCGACACCACATCGGCATGAACAGACTCGCTGGGAAACGCGTCCTTATCACAGGCGCGTCAGCAGGAATAGGTCAATCCTGCTCACGATACTTCGCAAGGCAGGGTTCGAACCTACTACTATCGGCTCGCCGGCTCGATAGGATTGACACGCTCGCCTCATCCCTGACGGAAGACTACGGAGTAGATGTGCACACGGCGAAGCTGGACGTCACCGATCGCGACGCTGTAGGAGCCTACGTCGACACACTCGTAGAAGAAGGACTCATCCCTGACGTGCTGGTCAACAACGCAGGAAAAGCTAAAGGACTAGACACGCTCCAAGATGGAGACCTCGACCATTGGGATGAGATGATCGATACCAATGTCAAAGGGCTACTTTACGTTACCCGAGCGATCCTGCCGCATATGATCGAACGTGACCATGGGCACGTGATCAACATTGGATCAATCGCTGGCCGTTGGGTATATCCGAAAGGCGCCGTCTACAACGCCACGAAGTTTGCTGTTCGGGCACTAAGCGAAGCTATGAATATCGACCTACTCGGAACCAGCATCCGTGTTTCTAGCGTTGATCCCGGCTTGGCCGAAACGGAGTTCAGCGAAGTTCGGTTCGATGGAGACTCAGACCGCGCCACGTCAGTGTACTCGGATACAGTCCCACTGAAAGCTGACGACGTCGCGGATGCGGTGATATACGTAGCCAACGCTCCACCCCATGTAGATATCTTCAATCTTGTGATGATGCCGACCGTCCAACGCTACCCTGGCTATATGGAGCGAAAGAGCGGTTGAGGCGCTCCGGAGAGACAAACCGTCTCGAGCCATACATTATCGTCTTCACCCTCTGGCTATTGGTCTTTTCTTCAGCTAGCCAGACGATGATCCTGTCACCGATCCTCCCGCGTATCGGTGACGAGCTAGCTATCCCAGATGCGCTGTTGGGCACACTCGTCTCAGTGTATTCAATCATGGTCGGGATATTTGCGATCCTTGCTGGCCCGGTCTCCGACAAAGTCGGGCGGCGGCAGATTCTGATCTTGGGCTGTGCGTCGATGGCGGCCGCACTCTTCATGCACGGTTTTGTGACCGGATACTACTCATTCATAACGGTCCGGATTTTCGCGGGGTGCGCGGGGGGCATGCTCAGCGGAGCAGCGGTTTCATACATAGGAGACTACTTCCCCTACGAGCGCCGTGGATGGGCCACTGGATGGGTGATGAGTGGGTCAGCATTCGGTCAAATTTTTGGGATACCCATGGGTATTGTGATGGCGGATCGCTGGGGATTCCGCTCGCCGTTCTATCTATTCGCAATAACCATGGGGCTGACGGTTATCCTGCTTTTTCTCCGTGTCCCGCAACCTAACGTTCTAAGAAGTAAACACCGG